>NZ_CDWWXA010000055.1:0-28493 GCF_977971845.1 Frankia sp. CeCAU1
GACGAGATGCGGCCGGCCGCCGCCTGTGGTGGGACGGCCGCGCGACTGGCGCTGGCGGAGGCGGGTGGGGCGTCGTGGACGAGCGTGAGGTTGTTCTCGGCGAGCACCACCACGCGGCACGGCCAGGCGCATCCACACTTCTCGCACACACCGTCGCGTTGGACGTGCCGGTCCAGGAGGCGCACCGCGCTACCGCGCAGCAGCTCGAACGCACGCTCGGGCGGCTGGGCGGTCGCCTTCGGACCGAGAGCGATCAACGGGTCGGTGGATCGGCCGCGAACGGCACGATCCTGACCGGGCGAAGAAGCGGGGGCGGAAACAGGCGGCGCGGGAGGGGCGGACTGTGATCGGCTGCCCGGTGGCCGGCTCAGGCTGATAGCCATGGACGTGCACCTTCGGTCTACGAACGGGTAAGTGGTCAGCGGAGTCGAGCTGCCGTGCCGGTTGGTCGGCCGGGCTGTCGGCGAGGGCAGCGAGGGCGGCGTTCAGCGCCGCACCAGCGCCGCGTCGGCGCAACTCCCGGGTGAGTACGTCAAGAACGGACAGCGCCGCCAGCGGCGGGGCCGGCGGATCGGCCGCCGTCGGGCCGAGCCGGAGGGCGACCGCTGGCAGCGTCAGCGTGGTGATCGCCTGGTCGTAGACGGTGGCCGCCCAGATGGTCAGGACGGCGTGCAGCCAGTCCCGCCACTGGTCGCGGCAGGCGGCCAGCCGGCCGGACAGCCACGCCTCGACGCCTTCGACGAGTTCTGTCCGGACTGGTGTCGGGCAGCCGAGGATCAGCGGGTGCAGATGGCCGAGCAGGGTTCCGGTGTCCACGAGGTCTCCGCCGGGTTCGAGCGCGGGGGACACCAGGACCGCCCGTGACGATCCGTCGGGATACAGGACGCCGCGTGGGTTGAGGTTCCCGAACGCGATGCCGCCGCGGCTGAGCATTATCGGGTCCAGCTGGGCGGCCAGCCGGCCGAGCCGTGCCGACAGGCTGCCCGCGAGCGCGCGGAGCTCTCCGATCTCGCCTGCTGTCGTGTCGTCGGCGTGGAGGTGGTCCACCGGATGGCTCAACGCGTCGGCGACGACCCGGGGCAGCGCGCGGGCCGTCGCCGCGGCTTCGGACAGGTGCGCGGGTGGATTCCGGTGCAGGTCGCTGAGGTCGTCCATCAGCGCCGTCACGACCCCGGTGAACTCCATCGGCCGGGCCCGGAGCAGGGTGGCCAGCGGCGCGCCGTCCTCCCAGGGGGTGAACATCACCCCCTCCGTACAGGCGATCGGAGGAGCCACCCACAGGCGGGTGTAGGCCGCCAGCGCCGTGAGCTGCTCGGCCCGGCCGGCCATCGCCGTCGCCGCGTCACCGTCGGCATCGGCGAGCACGGTGGCGAGATCACCGTGGTCGCCGCGGACGAGGCGTGACAGCGCCCGGCCTGCCGGGCGGACCGTCGCGCACAGCGCCACCCCGCCGACGCGGACCTGGCGATACACCGCCCCGCCCGCCGTGGTCATCGCCCCGAATGTCACCTCGCTGTGGGGCCACCGCTGGGCGGTCGCGTCGGCGATCCACCCGTCGGTGTGGGACAGCAGATCGCGGACGTCGCCGTCACTCCAGCACGTCGAGCAACCCGAACGCGGACTCACCGGACGCGGCCGACACCGGCGTAGACCGGCAGCCGACCCTCCACCGTCGTCGACCGGCCTCGCTGCCGGTCGTGTTCCCACCCTGGGAGCAGGACCAGTCCGGGGTCGACCAGCGTGCAGTCGTCGAAGAACGACAGCACCTCGGTGCGGTCGCGCAGCTGGAACGGCGCGGTTGTGCGCCGGTACACCTCGGCGGCTTCGGTGACCTGCGGGGACTGGCCGTCGCCGGTGGCGTGGGTCACGACCAGATGACTGCCCGCGGGTAGGGCGTCGCGCAGCTGGGAGACCAGGTGCCGGGGGCCGGTGTCGTCGGGGAAGAAGTGCAGGACCGCGACCAGGAGCAGCGCGACCGGCTGCCCCCGCTCCAGCAGCCGGGACACCTGCGGATGGTCCAGGATCTCGTCCGGCCGGAGCAGATCCGCCTCCACCGCCGTGGCCAGCGGGTTGGGTGCGAGCAGGATCTGGCTGTGTGCGACGGCGCCCGGGTCGCTGTCCACGTAGACGACCTGGGCGTCCGGGGCCAGCTGCTGGGCGACCTCGTGGACGTTGCCCATCGTCGGCATACCCGACCCGATGTCGAGGAAATGCCGGACGCCGACCTCGCCGGCGAGGTAGCGGACCGCCTCGCCCAGGAACAGCCGGTTGACCCGGGCGGTGTCGCGGATCTGCGGCCATGCCTGCTCGACCTGCGCCGCGGCTTCCCGGTCGGCCGGGAAGTTGTGCGCGCCGCCGAGGAAGTAGTCGTAGACCCGTGCGACGTTCGGTCCCTCGGCCCCCACTGCGGTGACGTCATGCGCGTCCGTCACGACTGCCCCCGTGACCAGCGCGCCGTGGTGACGACACGGCTTCTCGGCTGACGCGGCCGGTCCGACCGTGTGACCGGGCCGGGTCTGGTCCCTGTGGGGTGGTCACGATGCGTCGAACAGGCGATCCTCATCATGGGAACGGTCCTCGCTGACGGTAGGCAAAACGGAACCGTTACACCATCGTCCTAGCGGCGTCAGGTGGTCATCCCCCTCACCGCGAAGAAGCCGTTCACCCGTCCCGACCCCACCTGAACTGGGAAAACACCGAGGGCAACGGCCATCTCTTCGCTCGTTGCCAGCCCTTATCTTCCCGGAGTGTGATCGTTTCCCTACGGTGGGGTGTCAGGAGTGAGAAGCTGTTTTAGATCTTGCGTTGGCTACTCTCTGTAGTGACTGGTATGGTCTGGTGGCTGTTCGCGAGCTGGCGGGGAAGGCGCCTCACCATGGTTCGGATCATGGCGAGGCGGATGAATGCCTCGGAGATAGCCGGTCTTCTTTCATAGTCGCGGGCGAGCCGGCGATGGGCGGTGATCCATGAGAAGGTTCGTTCCACTACCCAGCGTTTCGGGAGGGCCTCGAAGCCGCGTTGCCCAGGGTTTTTCCGGACGATGTCGACGCTGGTTCTCATGACCTCACCGGCCCAGTCGACGAAACGCCCGGCGAACCCGCCGTCGGCGAACAGATGACGGCAGTTCCAGTGGTCGAAGTAGTGATCCACCATGATCCGTCTGCCGCCGTCACGGTCCTGGACGCTGGCCGGCAGCACGAGCACGCTCAGCAGCAGCCCGAGCGTGTCCGTGATGAGGAACCGCTTGCGGCCATTGACCTTCTTGCCCGCATCGTAGCCTCGGGTCGCCGCACCGACGGTCTGGGCGCCCTTGACCGACTGCGAGTCGATCACCCCCGCCGTGGGCTGCCGGTCCCTACCCTCGACCTCGCGGGAGATGTCCCGTAGCGCGTCATGAACCCGCGCGATCACGCCCTTGTCATGCCAGCGGGCGAAGAAACCGTAGATCGTCTCCCACGGCGGGAAGTCCCGCGGCAACGACCGCCACGTACATCCCGAGTGCGTCACATACAGAATCGCGTTCACGATCTCCCGGCGGGGATGCGCCTCCTTCCGACCGTCCTTCGACACCGGCGGCAGCAACGGCTCCACCAACGCCCATTCCGCGTCGGACAGATCGGAGGGATACGGGTCAGACCGAGGCATGACCCGACCGTCCGCCATCGATCATCCCAACACGCCAACTCCAGCCAGGCGACCACACTCAGCACACAAGCATCAAGATCCCAAACAGCTACCCAGGACCGCGTCCGTGATCCGGGAGATCGTCTCCTTCGACACCGACGTTCCGTAGATCTCAGCGAAATGTGCGGAAATCTCCCCGGTCGTGAGCCCTTTCGCGTACAGCGACAGCACGATCTCGTCCACACCGGAAAGCCGCCGCTGCCGCTTCTTCACGATCTGCGGGGTGAACGTGCCTTCCCGGTCCCGCGGAACTGAGATCTCAACCTCGCCAACCGCCTCCGAAACGACAGTCTTCGGTCGGCTACCATTCCGAACGTTTACGCTGTCCCGTTCGGGATCGGCACGGTTCTTCTCGTGCCCGAGATGCTCGGTCATCTCTTCCCGCAAAGCCGTTTCCAGCACCGTCTTGGTGAACAGCTTCAACAGGCCGTCCGGCCCGGTCAGCGCCAGCCCACGCGCCTTCGCATCGGCGACCATCGCAGCTGCCGCAGCCTGCTCCGGCGACAGCTGCCGCCCCCGATCACGATCTTCCTTGCTGAGGGTCATATCACCCGATGTCATCACTCACAGTGCCCATCCCGCTGGACCTACGCCCGGCGTGTCGGGCCGGAAACACCGATCTTGAAACAGTCCCGTCCGGCGCGATGTGGGACCATCCGATAAGGAGGCAGCAGCCGATGGCGTCTAAGGCGGCGCGGCCGTAGTGGCCCTCGATGATCGGTTCTGCGGTATTGAGGGCGAGGGTCACGAGGCTACAGAAGATCAGGAGGCGCTGCGCGGTCGGATCTGCGCCCGGCTGGCGCCGGCGAGAGCGAGCTGGCGGGAGGCGACGAGCAGCGCAACCACGGACAAATCAACGGCGGGTGCGACCAACGGGACGATATAGGCGGGAACGCCGAGCCTGATGCCCAGCGCCCAGACATTACCCAGCCCGAACAGGAAACTCAGCGCGACAACAGCGGCGAACAGAGTCGTCACCGCCTGGAGCGCGAGCCGCTGGGTGCCCGGATGAGCCGAAGTCGTAGGTGCCACAGAACCATGTGGCACATGAGTCGCATCTGATCGAGTTCCGCTGCCAGCGGCGACCGGCGTTTCGGCACGGGTCATCGGTGCTCACCGTTCCCCGCGGCCAGGAGGGTGAGGTCGAAGACCTCATGAAGGCCGATCATGTACGAATGGGTCGAATCCCCCCTCGGACACAACGTCGAAGATCAATATGGTCTCTGATCTGCGCAAACGGGCGTGGGGGTTCATCTTCCCCGGCCGACACGAACCATTGCCCCACAGGCGTCCTACCTGCACCTTCGCGATCCATGCGTATACGTAGTGTCGGTAGGCCCGGATCGATCATCACGCTCGAGTCATGGTCTGACGGGACTGGTCCGGACTCGTTGATCAGCTGACCGGAGGCCGGTGGTTCACGACTGTCCGACGGCGACATCGACAGCCGGAGGATCCGGACCCCGGGGAAGTCAGAGGCCGGTCAGATGTCGGCCGGATTCAGCTCCCGCCTTGGACGTGCGTGACACCGACCTGTGGGGTGCCAGAAGTCGGCTTGGGCCTGTGACCTGGGGTGATACGGCGGTGTGGGGCCGGCTGCATGATGGTCAACTATGTCCGTACGCCTGCTGTACCTGATCTTCGTGCGGATCTGTGGCTGGCTCGTTCTCGTCGGCATCGAAGGAAACGCACCGGCTGGTCACCCCCAGCACCGTCCTGCGGTGGCACCGCCGTCTGGTCGCACGAAAATGGACCAACCCACACCGGACTGGACGGCCACCGATCAGCTCGGAGATCGCCACGCTGATCAAGCGACTCGCGACCGAGAACCCGACGTGGGGCTACCAGCGGATCCAGGGCGAGCTTCTCAAGCTCGGCTACCGGGTGAGCGCCTCCACGATCCGCCGGATCCTGAAGACCCTCGGGCTGCCACCAGCTCCGAGACGGCAAACCGACACCACGTGGCGACAGTTCCTGCGCACGCAGGCGTCGACGATGCTGGCGGTGGACTTCTTCCCTGTGGACTGCGCGGTGACGCTGCGGCGTCTGTACTGCCTGTTCGTCATCGAAGTCGGCTCCCGCACCGTCCACATCCTCGGGATCACCGCCCACCCCGACGGATCGTGGACCACCCAACAAGTCCGGAACCTTCTCGTGGATCTCCGTGACCGGGCTGCCGACTTCCGGTTCCTGGTCCGTGACCGCGCCGGACAGTTCACTGCCTCCTTCGACGCGGTCTTCACCGACGCCGGCATCACCACCGTCAAGATCCCACCCCGAACCCTGCGGGCGAACGCCTACGCGGAACGGTTCATCCGCACGGTCCGGACCGAGGTCACCGACCGGATGCTGATCTTCGGTGAGCGGCACCTTCGCGTTGCCCTGGCCGAGTACGCACGGAACTACAACAGACGACGACCCCATCGTGGCCGCGACCTTCAACCACCACAGCCCGATCACCCCGTCGCGGACCTGACCCAGGAACGGATCAAGCGCCGGCCCGTCCTCGGCGGCTTGATCAACGAATATGAACGAGCCGCCTAAAACCCCCGGTCAACGCGGGTGCCCGAGTTTTGACACCCCGACGTGGTCCTGAACCATCCGCGAGAATTGTTTCTTTACACGCGGGCTGACCGTAGCACTCCGCTGCGGGAGTCGAGGCGAAATTCTGCATAATACCCCGCATTGATGGCCGCAAGGAGTCCGTCAGTGGGATGAAAGATCGCGCGGCTAACGTCGTCGCTGTCCACAGTGCCTGGTCGGGCGTGCCGCATCCGGCGCCGCGAGGCCATGCGCGACGACTACATCCTCTCCGCTGGAAGGGGAAATCGGCAATGACGGTAATGACCACACGGACCGGTGTCGAACAGGATTTCGGCCGACTTTCGACGCGAGAAGGTGCCGGTACGACACGCGGGATCCTACCTTGACGGCCCGCGCCGCGGTGCTGTCCGGGCTGGGCGGTTGGGTGCCGCCCCGGCTGGTGACCAACGACCAGCTCGCCGAGGAACTGGACACGACCGATGAATGGATCAGGACGCGAACCGGAATCCGCCAGCGGTTCGTCGTCGACGCGGGCATGGCAACGTCGGGTATCGCGATCGAGGCGGGGCGGCGCGCGCTGAGGTCCGCCGACCGGTCGAGGGTGGACCTGGTGGTGCTGGCGACCAGCACGCCGGATCACCCCTGTCCGGCGACGGCTCCCGAAGTCGCCAGCAGGCTCGGGCTCGGGGAGGCACCGGCCTTCGACATCGCGGCGGTGTGCAGTGGTTTCGTCTACGCGCTGGCCACGTCCGCGACGATGATCGCAAGCGGATCGGTCGACACCGCGTTGGTCATCGGGGCCGACTCGTTCTCCACCATCCTCAACCCGCGGGACCGCACCACCAGGGCGATCTTCGGTGACGGTGCCGGCGCCGTCGTCCTGCGGGCCGGCGAGGCCGGTGAGCGGGGTGCGATCCTCGGATTCGACCTCGGGAGCGACGGTTCCCAGGCCGACCTCATCACGGTGCCGGCCGGTGGCTCCGAGCAGCGCTCGATGGGGCTGCTCGCGCCGGAGGACGACTACTTCTTCGACATGCAGGGGCGCTCCGTCTTCCGCAACGCCGTGATCCGGATGAGCGAGTCCGCGGGGAAGGTGGCCGAGCGCGTCGGCTGGTCGGTCGGCGAGATCGACCGTGTCATCGCGCATCAGGCGAACGTCCGCATCCTGCACGCCGTCGCACTCGAGCTCGGGATTCCCGTGGAACGGCTGGTGGTGAACCTCGACCGGGTCGCGAACACGGTTGCGGCGTCCATCCCACTCGCCCTGGTCGACGGCGTCGTCTCCGGTCACCTGCAACCGGATGACCAGGTCATGCTCTGCGGATTCGGTGGCGGCCTCACCTGGGGAGCCGTGGGGCTGACGCTCCCGTCCCTGTCCGTCGAGCCGCTGCCCGGGCTCCCGCTCCCGACTCGTCCGCCCCTTCCCGCCGCGCTGCCCGTACCGGCTGCGGCCCGCTGATCGGAGAACATCATGAACGCGCTGGAAGGAACGCTCACCGACCTGCTCGTGTCCCGGCTCGGTGTCGTCGCCGAGGGCGTCACGCCCGACAGCACCTACGAGCAGCTGATGCTCGACTCGCTCGGTCTGATCGAGTTCCTCCTGATCATCAGGAAGGAGCTCGGGGTGTCGCTCGACGACGACGCCCTGCAGACCGGCACCACCCTGGCCGAGACCGCCAGGCTGGTCGAGGCGAAGGGGAGCCGGGTGTGACCGGTTCCTCGCCGGCCCGGTTCGACGCCGCGATCACCGGTCTGGGCCTGGTCAGCGCCGCCGGCATCGGGACGGACGCCACCTGGGAGCGGGTGTGTTCCGGGGTGTCCACGGCGGCGCGGGACCCGGCCCTGGCCGGTCTCCCGGTCGACTTCTCCTGCCGGGTGCCGGACTTCGACGGGACGAAGCTGCTGGGCCGAGCCATGGCCTGGCGGCTCGACCGGTTCGTCCAGCTTGCGATCGTGGCCGCTCGCCAGGCGATCGCCGATGCCCGGCTGGACCCGGGGACGTGGGACGGCGCGCGCGTCGGCGTGGTGATCGGCAACTCGCTTGGCGGCACCGACACCTGGGAACGGCAGCACCGCTCTCTCGTCGAAGGCGCGCCGGAGGACGTCTCGCCGTTGATGATCCCTATGGGGATGGCGAACATGGTCGCGGGCTGCGTGGCGATCGACTGCCAGGCGCTCGGCCCAAGTCTGGTCACGGCGACGGCCTGTGCGTCCGGCTCCACCGCCGTAGGTCTCGCCCGGGACCTGCTGCGGTCCGACACCTGCGACGTCGTGATAGCCGGCGGTGCCGAGTCGGCCCTGTCCGCGGGTGCGATCACCGGCCTGCAGCGGATGGGCGCGCTGTCGGCCCGGCGTGACGACCCGGCCGCCGCGTCGCGCCCGTTCGACGTGGCCCGGGACGGGTTCGTCGCCGGTGAGGGCGCTGGGATCCTCGTTCTTGAGCGGCCCGCCGACGCCCGCGCCCGCGGGGCCGACGTCCACGCCCTGGTCAGCGGATTTGGAGCCTCGTCGGACGCGTACCACGCGACTGCGCCTGATCCGGCCGGGGCGGGCATCGAGCGGGCGGTGCGGGCGGCTCTGCGAGACGCGGGGATCGCCGGCGACGACGTCGACCATGTCAACGCGCACGGCACGTCGACGCCGCTCAACGACGTCACCGAGGCCAGGGCGCTGCGCCGGACCCTCGGCGAGCGTCCCCTGGTGACGTCGACCAAGGGGGTGACCGGCCACGCCCTGGCCGCAGCCGGCTCCATCGAGGCCGGTCTCACCGCGTTGGCGCTGCGCCACGGCGTCGTCCCGCCGACGGCGAATCTCACCGACCTGGATCCCGCGGTCGACCTGACGGTCGTCGCCGGCACGGCGACGACCGCGTCCCTCGATGTGGCGCTGAGCACCTCGCTGGGATTCGGCGGTCACAACGCGGCGCTGGTGCTCCTCGCCGCCTGAGTCCGAAAGGAGAACGTGGGATGCAGGTACGGAAACTCGGCGCAACCGGGGTCGAGGTCGGCGGGATCGGCCTGGGCTGCATGGGGATGAGCTGGCTCTACAAGGAGTCCGAACTCGACGACAACCGTTCGGTCGAGGTGATCCGGGAAGCCGTCGACCTCGGCGTGACCCTGCTCGATACCGCGGACATCTATGGTGCCGGCCACAACGAGGAGCTGCTCGGCCGGGCCGCCGTCGGTCGGCGCGAGGACGTGGTCGTCGCCACGAAGTTCGGCATCGTGATCGAGGACCTGGCTGCCCGGAGGTCACATCTCGACGGGTCGCCCGCCTATCTGCGCACGGCGATCGAGGCGAGCCTGCGCCGGCTTGGCACCGAAGTCATCGACCTGTATTACCTGCACCGCGTCGACTCGGCCGTCCCGCTCGCGGACACCTGGGGGGCGATGGCCGAGCTGGTCGCCGAGGGCAAAGTGCGTTTCCTCGGCCTTTCCGAGGTCAGCGTGGCGCAGGCCGTCGAGGCGCACGCGATCCACCCGGTCACCGCGATCCAGTCGGAGCTGTCCCTGTGGACGCGGGACCCGCTCGGGCCGGACAAGGCGAGCGACGTCGTCCGATGGTGCGCCGACAACGAGGTGAGCTTCGTGCCGTTCGCCCCGCTGGGCCGCGGCTTCCTCACCGGTACCCTGCACGTCGACCGTTTCGAGGACTCCGATTTCCGGGCGACCAACCCGCGGTTCCGCGGACCCGCGATCGTGACGAACCAGCGCATCGTTGATGTCGTCCGCGAGGTGGCGGAGCGTCACTCCGCGACGCCGGCGCAGGTGGCCATCGCCTGGACGCTGGCCCACGGCAGTCAGGTCGTCCCCATTCCCGGCACAAAGAACCCTCGCTACCTGCGGGAGAACGTGGCGGCGACGGACCTGGTCCTGAGCGGCGAAGACCTGGCGGATCTCGACGCGGTGCCGGCGGCCGTCGGCACCAGGTACTGAGTCGCCATGGGCATCGATCCCGCCCGGATCGCGTTCTTCGACGTCGACGAAACACTCATCACCGTCAAGGGGATGCTCAGTTTTCTGGAGTTCCACCTCGGCGCGCCGGACCGGTACCGGCAGATCGCGGACCGGTTGCACCGGCTCGCGGCCGACGGGGTGCCACGCGGGGAGACCAACCGGCTCTATTACGAGGTCTTCGCTGGCCAGCGGGAGACCGAGGTGGCCGCAAGCGGCCGGCGGTGGTTCCAACAGGAGATGGTGGGGGGCTCGCTCTTCCACGGCGAGCTGGTGCGGGTGCTGCGCCGACTCCAGGCCGCCGGGACGATCATCGTCCTGGTGTCGGGATCGTTCTCGGCCTGCCTGGACCCGATCGCGGAACACCTCGGGGCGGATCAGGTGCTCGGTACGGTCCCCGAAGTCCGTGCCGGCCGGTACACCGGCCGGGTGGTCCGCACCGTCATCGGTGAGGGCAAGGCCACCGCGGCCCGGGCGTTGCTCGCCGAGTTCGGCGTCGACGGGCGGCTCTGCGTCGCCTACGGCGATCACTCCTCGGACCTGCCGATGCTCGCGGCCGTGGGCCACGCCGGCGTGGTCGGACAGGACCCGGTTCTCCTCGCCCATGCGGCCGAGCGCGGCTGGGACCTTCTTCCCGGCATTCCGACACGAGGCAATGGGAAGGCATGATGTACCTCAGATCGGGGTTCGGTCTCCGAGCGGTCCGAGCGTGGTTGCCCGACGCGACCGTGTCCGCCCGAGACGCGATCGGCCAGGGCCACATCAGCGAACAGGACCTGGCGAACACCGCCGTCATCCGGGTACCGGTCGCGCGGGATGTCGCGGCGCCGGAAATGGCGGTCCGGGCCGCGCGGGCGGCGCTGTACGCCGCCGGCTGGGACGGAAGCCGCCTCGGTTTCAGCGCGCACGCCTGGATCCATCACCAGGGGCACGACTTCTGGTCGCCCGCGCACTACATCGCCGATCAGCTCGGTGCCCGCCGCAGCGTCCCGCTGGGCATCCAGGTCATGTGCAACGGCGGAGGGGTCGCCCTGGAGGCGGCCTGCGCCCGCCTGCTCGCCGACAGCACGACCGGCGCCGCGCTGGTGACGACGGCCGACTGTTTCCGCGACGAGGGATTCGACCGCTGGAGCGGTGACTACGGAGTCTTCTACGGTGACGGCGCGACGGCCATGCTCCTGCACGAGCGGGACGACGCGGTGGACGAGCTGACGCTGCTCGGTCTGGCCAGCGGGGCGGTCTCCGCCGCCGAGGGGCTGCACCGCGGTCGCGACCCCTTCACCCCGGCGAGCCGGTGGCTCAGCGAGCGAGTGGACGTGAGGCGGACGAAGAAGGCCTTCATGGAGGACGTCGGCACCGCCGGCTTTTTCCGGGACGTGCACGCGACGCTCCGTCGCATCATCGCGGACTGCCTCGCCGACAGCGGCCTCACCTCCGACGATCCGCGGCTGCGCCTCATCGCCCTGCCCCGGGTCGGTCTCAAGGTGCGGCAGGAGACCTATCACCCGGCCGTTGAGAACGCCACCACCGCCAAGATCGTGGACCTCGGCGCGGAGACCGGGCATCTGGGCGCGGGCGACATGGGAGCGAACCTCGCCGCGATCGTCGAACAGGACCTGCTCGCCCCGGGCGAGTTCGCCCTGGTGATCGGCGCCGGCGGTGGCTTCAGCTTCTCCTGCGCGGCCGTCGGCCGACCGGCGGCCTGACCCGGTCGCGCGTCCTTCTCCGCGCCACCCGTCCCCTCCGTTCTTTTCGCCCTACTCGGCCCCACCAGTTCTGGGAACAAGGACCTCTGCCATGAATGCGCCTTCCGTGGGCGGCCGCGGCCGCCCGGTGATTGTTCTGATCGCGGTCTGCCTGGCCGTGCTGACCCTGCCGGCCTCCCTGACCGGCACGTCCGTCGCCCTGCCGCGGATCGGTGTCGACCTGCACGCCGGGTACGCTCCGTTGCAGTGGGTGGTCAACTCCTACAACCTGGCCTTCGCGTGTTCCATGCTGGCATGCGGTTCGGCCGCCGACATCCTGGGTCGCAAGCGGCTGTTCGTCGCCGGCCTCACCCTGTTCAGCCTGTCGAGCGCGGTGAGTGTGCTGACGTCCGACATCATCGTGCTGGATGCGGCCCGGGCGCTGGCCGGGGTCGGCGCGGCCGCAGTCATGACGGCCGGGTCGGCAATCCTCGCCACCACGTTCGAGGGCGCGGCGCAGGCCAGGGCGTTCGCCATCCTCGGTTCGGCGGCCGGCGCCGGGCTGGCTCTCGGTCCGTCGACCGCCGGGCTGCTGGTGGACGCCTTCGGCTGGCGAGGCGTGTTCGCCTCGCACCTGGTGGTCATGGTCCTGGTGGCCGTCGCGGTGCCGATGGTGCGGGAGTCGCGCAATCCCGCCGCGATCCGGTTCGACTGGCCGGGCATCGCCTCCTTCACGCTGAGCCTGCTGCTGCTGATGCTCGGTGTCGTACAGGGGCCGCAGTGGGGCTGGAGCAGCGCCGGCACGGTGCTGCTCCTCGTTGCGGCGGCGGTGCTCATGGCGCTGTTCGTCGTCGCCGAACTGCGCCAGGCGCGACCGATGTTCGACCTCGGTCTGTTCGGCCAGCCGCGCTTCCTGGCCGCCTCGCTGGTGCCGCTGTCCCTGTCCTTCGGGTTCGTCTGCCTGGTGGTGCTCCTGCCCGCCTACCTGACCGGTGCCCGCGGGATGTCCGTCGGCCGCGCCGGTGACACGATGATGCTGCTTACCCTGCCTGTGCTGGTGGTGCCGCTGGTTGTCAGCAACCTGGTCCGGCGCGGGCTGTCCACCCGGCTGGTGCTCAGCCTGAGCATGCTGGTGGCCGCCGGCGGTGCAGCCTGGCTCACGGTCATCGACCAGGACATCGCGGTCGTCAGCCTCATCGGGCCGCTGTTCCTGATCGGTACGGGCATGGGCATGACGGCCGGTCTGGTCGACGGTGTCGCGATCACCTCGGTGCGGCCCGAACAGGCGGGTACCGCCGCTGGCATGTTCAACACCGTGCGGCTGGCCAGCGAGGCGGTGGCGATCGCGGCGATGGGGGCCCTGGTGCTCGATGTGACCCGGGGGAGAATCTCCGCGGGCCTGCCGGCGACGGCGGTCCCGCCGGGCGGTGCCGATGCCGCCACGATCGCGAACAAGGCGGTCAGCGGGAACCTCACCGGCGCGGCGGACGGCCTCACCGGTACCGCCCGCGCCGATTTCCTCGACCTGCTCACGCGCAGCTACACCCACGGCATCCACGTTCTGCTGTGGTTGTTGGTCGGCATCGGAGCCGCCACCGGGGTCGTGCTTCATCTGCTGCTGCGGCCGCGGGAGGTTGGCGTCACCACCACCGAGCAGGCGGAGCCCGTCACCGTGGCGGTGGACGCATGACGCCGTCGGCACCGCGGCTGCCGGTGCTGGTCGCCGGCGCCGGACCAGCCGGTCTCATGGCCACGATCGAGCTGACCCGGCGCGGGGTGCCGGTGCGCTGCATCGACCGGGCCGGCGGGCCGAGCACCCTGTCCAAGGCACTCGGGGTGTGGCCACGCACCCGTGAACTGATCCGTCGGATCGGGGGCGATGAGGCGCTGGCATCGAGATCCCTGCCGCAGACGCAGATGCGCTACTACTCCTCGGGGAAGGTCATCGCCAACCTGCGCTACCGGACGGCCACCCGGCCGCTGATCTGCCCGCAGCCCGGCGTCGAGGAGGTACTGCGGGAGGTCCTGACCGGCCTCGGCGGCTCGCCGGAATGGCGCACCGAACTGCTCGACCTCGACCAGTGCGACGACCGGGTGCGGGTGCGGGTGCGGTATCCGGACGGCGCGGAGCGGATCGAGGAGTTCGCCTACCTGGTCGGCGCCGATGGCGCGAGCAGCACGGTCCGGGCCCAGCTCGGCATCGGCTTCGACGGCGACACCTATGAGCTGCGCTTCGTGGTGGCCGACGCGCTGGCGGACACCGCACTCGATCCGACGATGACCCACTACTTCTGCTCCACGCGCGGCATCCTGGTCGCCTGCGGGCTGCCCTCCGGCCGGTGGCGGGTCTTCACCTCCGCGCCACCGGACTTCACCCAGCAGGGAGCCGACCTCGACGCCGTCCAGCGGCTGGTCGACGAGCGGGGCCCGGGCGGGATCGTCCTGCGTGACCCGGACTGGCTCAGCGTGTTCTCGGTGCACGCCAGGCAGGCCGAGCGGACCAGGGTCGGGCACGTGTTCCTGGTGGGGGACGCGGCGCACATCCACAGCCCGGCCGGCGGGCAGGGCTTGAACACAGGCGTCACCGACGCGCACAACCTGGCCTGGAAGATGGCGTTCGTCTGGCACGGCCGGGCGGATCCGGATCTGCTGGACACCTACGCGGCGGAGCGTGGGCAGGTAGCCCGGGCGGTCGTCCGCCAGGCCGACGTGCAGACGCGGATCTGGCTGCTGCGCCGCGGCTACCAGGTGGCGCTTCGGGACACGCTGCTGCGGGCCGCCTCAGCCCTACGACTGTTCGACATCTCCTACGTTCCCTGGCTGGCCGGCCTGCGCACCAGGTACCGGGTGGCGGCGTCGGAGGGCCGCGCGGTGGCCGGATTCCAGCCGGGCGCACTGATCCCGCTGCCGCTGCGGTCCGAGCTCGACGACCTGCGCTACACCCTGCTGATCTCGCGGCCCGAGCGGCACGGTTCCGGCGGCGCTTCGTTCGACGCACTGGCGGACCTGTGCCGCGACCACTTCGCGGACCGGGTGGACGTGCGGGTGCTCGACGGAAACGGCCGGGCGCGGGGCGCTGTCGCCGCCCTGGTGCGCCCGGACGGGCATGTCGACATGGCCTCCCGTGACGCCGCACCGGTGCGGACCCGACTGACCGCACTGTTCACCGCACCGCCGACGAGGCAGCCTGACGGCCTCGGCGACCTGAGGAGAAAAACGTGACCATCATTCCGGACAGCCACCGCGACCTGTTGGAGCGGCCGCTCTTCGCCCATCTGGCGACCATCCGGCCCGACGGGCAGCCGCAGGTGAATCCCATGTGGTTTTCCTGGGACGGCGAGTTCCTCTGTTTCACGAACACGACCGTCCGGTACAAGTACCGAAACGTGACGGCCAATCCACACGTGGCGGTCTCCATCAACGACCCGGACCAGCCATACCGGTACCTCGAAATCCGCGGGGTGGTGGAACGCATCGACCCGGATTCGGCCGGAACGTTCTTCATGACGCTGGCCGACCGCTATGCGATGGCGCTGGACGGTCCGCCACCGGACGCCCAGTACCGGGTCGTCTACGTCGTTCGGCCCACGGGCAGCAGCAGCCAGTGACGCCTCACGGCGCGAGGATATCCGCCATCGAGCAGATCGCCGCGCCCGCGCGCGCGAGCTGATCGAGCGCTCCGGTGTGCTCCGCCACCGTCACGCTCGCGGTGGCATCGGACACGACGGCCACGTCGAAGCCCGACGCCACCGCCGTTCCAGCGGTGGCGGACACGCCGTGCGCGGTGGACAGGCCCGCGATCACCAGCCTGGTGCGGCCCTGTTCGCGCAGCAGCCCGGCCAGGCCGGTGCCCGTGAAGGCATCCAGGCCGTCCTTGGTGACGACAAGGTCGCCGGGCCGCGGCGCCAGGGCGGCGACGAGCTGGTTCGGCGCGGCCTGGGGCCCACCGTCGCGGCCGTCGGCACGCAGATAACGCACGATCACCGTCGTCGCCTTCGCGTCGGCCAGGCCGTCACGCAGCCGGACGCAGGCGTCGACGACCTGGGTACCCGGGATCGGCGCCCACGGCATGTCGACGATCCAGTGCTGGAGATCCACCAGCACGAGGGCTGTTGTCTCGCCGCGCCGGTAACCGGGCATCGCCGCCGCCTCCACACGTGACCCGTCGGGGATTGCCAGACACGCGCACGCTAGCAGAGAGACGCAGATGGAACGGTTTGTGCGGACACGAGACGATCTTATGCTATGGACCGAAAGTTTTGGCAGGTCAGCGGATCCCGCGATTCTGCTTGTGATGGGCGGGCCCGCGCAGGGGATCACCTGGCCCGACGCGCTCTGCCGGATGCTGGCCGATTCCGGGTACCGGGTGGTCCGATACGACCATCGTGACGTCGGTC
This sequence comes from Frankia sp. CeCAU1, assembly GCF_977971845.1. Lineage (NCBI taxonomy): Bacteria > Bacillati > Actinomycetota > Actinomycetes > Frankiales > Frankiaceae > Frankia > Frankia sp. CeCAU1. The sequence continues at coordinate 16,264 of NZ_CDWWXA010000055.1, forward strand.
TGTCCACGAAGACCGACTCCCGCCTTTCCTGCTATGACCTGTCCACGCTCGCCGGGGACGCGGCGGACGTCATCACCGGACTGGGACTGGCATCCGCACACGTGGTGGGCCAGTCCGCGGGCGGCATCGTGGCCCAGCTGCTCGCGCTGGAGGAGCCGAGCCTGGTTCGCTCCCTGGTCCTGCTGTCCTGCTCCCCGGATGCCAACGGCGACGTCCATCTGCCGCCCCTGACCGGCCTGCCCGGTCCGGAGCGGCCGTTGCTCGACCACGTCGCCGCGCTGAACGACAACCCGCCGACGACCAGAGCGGCGCGCGTCGCGGCGGCGGTGCGCGGCTGGCGCGTGCTCGTGGGGGCCGGCGCGCCGTTCAGTGAGACCTACTGGCGGGACCTGGTCGAGCGCTCGATGCGACGGGAGGCGGGCTCGGACCTTGGCAGTAACCATCTGCGGGCACTGGACCGCACGCCGCCGCTGACCGCGAGGATCGGCGCGATCCGGGTGCCGGCCCTGGTGGTGCACGGCCGGCGCGACACCGTTTTTCCCCTCGCGCACGGCGAAACGCTGGCCCGCGAGATCGCCGCCGCGCGGCTGGTGGTTGTCGACGAGCTGGGCCACATCTTTCCCCCGCAGTGGTGCCCGCTCGTGCACGGGCTCGTGACGCGGCATCTCCGCGAGGCCGGGGCGCATCCCGCCGGGCAGGTGCGGTCACCCGGTGCGGGCGGGACGTCCGACCGGCGGGGGGCGACGGCCGCGGACGTCCCGCCCGCGGCCCTCTGACCACACCGGCCCTCGACCCCCGGAGCTCTGCTGTGCACCCCATCGTGTCCGTACGGTCCGCGCTCGGACTCCTCGTTGTCGCGGCGATACTTCTGCTCACCGGGTGCGGTCCCGACACCGCCGCGGTTCCCGCAGGCGGTGGTCGACCCGTGCGCGGGGGAACCCTGACCTACGCGATCGACGCGGAGCCGACCTGCTTCGACATCCACGCCAGCCAGCAGGACGTCACCGCGAGCGTCCTCCGCAACGTCTTCGACTCACTCGTCGCGCAGGACGACGCCGGTCATTTCCACCCCTGGCTGGCGACGTCCTGGGACATCACCGACGGCCTGCGCACCTACACCTTTCATCTGCGCCACGGCGTGACCTTCACCGACGGCAGCGCCTTCGACGCGGCGGCGGTGCGGGCCAACTTCGCGCACATCGTCGCGAAGCAGACCAGGTCGCAGTACGCCGCGAGCCTGCTCGGCCCGTACGCCGGCACCGACGTCGTCGATCTCTACACCGTACGGGTGCGTTTCAGCCGGCCGTTCGCCCCGTTCCTCCAGGCCGCCAGCACCACCTATCTCGGCTTCTACTCGCCGAAGGTCCTCGCCACCGACGCCGCGCAGCTGTGCGCGGGCGGGCCACGAGCGGTTGGTACCGGGCCGTTCTCCGTCACCAGTCGCACCCGAGGCCAGCGCATCGTCCTGACCAGGAATCCGGCCTATGACTGGGCGCCCGCGACCGCGCGGCACTCCGGCCCCGCCTACCTCGACCGGATCGTCATCCGCATCCTGAAGGAGAACTCCATCCGGGTCGGCGCGCTGACCAGCGGGCAGGTCGACGTCGCCGCCGCCGTGCCACCGGCGGACGCGCGGTCCGTCGGCGCCGACCGGAATCTGCGGCTGCTGCGGAAGGACGTGCCGGGAGTCCCCTACAGTCTCTACCTGAACACGTCGCTGGCGCCTTTCACCGACCGCCGGGTCCGCACCGCGATCCAGCGGGGAATCAACGTGGACCGGAATGTCGGCGCCGTGTACTTCGGTCAGTACCGGCGAGCCTGGGGCCCGCTGACGGACGTCACTCCCTCCTACGACGCGACCGTCAGGCAGAGCTGGCCCTACGACCCAGTCAAAGCCGGCCAGCTGCTCGACGAGGCCGGTTGGGCCAGGCGCGACGGCGCCGGGTTCCGCGTGCGCGACGGCCGGCGGCTGAGCATCTCCTGGCCGGTCGTGCCGACGTACCTGCGCGACCAGCGTGATGTGCTCGGCCAGGCGATCCAGGCCGACCTGCGGAAGCTGGGCGTGGAGGTCACCCGTCCCAGTCTCGACGTCGGCACCTACCTGGCGCTCTCCTACAGCAACAAGGCGCAGATGCTGGACTTCAGCTGGAGCCGTGCTGATCCGGATGTGCTGCGGCTGTTCTTCAACTCCGCCAGCTCCCCGGCATCTGGCGGGCAGAACATGGCGCAGCTGGCCGACGCGGAGGTGGACCGGCTGACGGTCGACGGCGCGGAGAGCCTCGACCGGACGGCCCGCGACGACCTGTACGGGCGGGTCCAGCACGACGTGCTCGCCAGCGCGGCTGTAGTCCCGCTCTACACGCCCAGCTCGATCCTGGGCGTGGCCCGACGGGTCGACGGCATCGGCGTCGACCCGAACGCCTGGCCGCTCTTCTTCGATGCCTGGCGCGTCTCCGGGTAGCGCGGCGGATGTCTGGAGGCGACATGCATGTCCTCGAGCAGGCGCCGGCGACGGAGGATCGCGGCCCCGCCCCCGAACCCGCGCGCCGCCGGACCGTCCTGCGACACCTGCTGCGACACCTGTTCTCCGGTGCCGCGGTACTGCTGGGCGCCGCCACGCTCACCTTCACCGCGCTGCAGCTGGCCCCGGGCGATCCGGTGGCGGTCCTGCTAGGGCCGGGAACGTCCGCCTCGCCCCAGGTACGGGCGGAAATCCAGGCAGAGTACGGTCTCGGCGAGCCGGCTCCGCTGAGGTACGTCCACTATCTCGGCCATCTCGCCCGCGGCGACCTGGGTACCTCGTATCAACTCCAGCAGCCGGTCAGCGAGGTGATCGTGGATCAGCTGCGACCCACGGCCGAACTCGCGGCCGCGGCGCTGGTGCTCGCGGTCCTGACCGGGGTGGCCATCGCCGTCGCGACCGCGGGCCGCCGACCGGGACTGCGCGCCGCGGCGATGGCCTGGGAGTCACTGGCCCTGTCCGTGCCCTCGTTCTGGGTGGGCATCGTGCTGGTGAGCGTGTTCTCGTTCCAGTTGCGGATCTTCCCCGGAGCGGGGGCCCAGGGCGCGGCCAGCCTTGTGTTGCCGTCGGTGACCCTCGCCATGCCGGCCGCCGGCGCGCTTTCCCGGACGCTGCGGGAGGGACTGGAAGCCGCCCTCGCGCAGCCGTTCGCCGCCGCCGCTCGGGCCCGCGGCCTGAGCCCCACCGGCGTCACAATGCGCCACGCCCTGCGCCACGCCGCCGCAAGCGCGCTCAACCTCGGCGGCTGGCTCGCCGGGACGCTGCTCGCCGGCACCGTCCTCGTCGAGACGGTCTTCGCCCGCCCGGGGCTCGGCGCGCTGACCGTGCACGCCGTCATCGACCGGGACATGCCCGTGGTGATGGGGGTCGTCCTCACATCGGCCCTGGTCTCGGCCGTCGTCTTCACCGTCGTGGATCTGCTGCAACGCGTCCTCGACCCGCGGCTTCGGATCGAGGTGATGGACCGGTGACCAACGTCCTGGCAGCGCCTCCGACGCTGTCTGACCGGCCCGCGCCGCGTCTCGTCGCCCGCGCGTCGACGATCCTGCTCACTGGCATCCTCCTGGTGATCGCCCTGGCGGTGACGGCACCGGGGATCCTCACGGGCGCCTCGCCGACCGTCGTCGACCCGTCAGGCGTGCTGGCAGCGCCGAGCGGCTCGCACTGGTGTGGGACCGACCAGCTCGGGCGGGACGTGTGCGCCCGGGTGCTGCATGGTGCCCGGGCGTCCCTGCTGCTCGGCGTCGGCTCCGTCGCGCTGGCCGTGGGGATCGGTGCGGCTCTGGGCCTCGCGGCGGCGCTCGGCGGGCGCCTCGTCGACCTGGTGCTCACCCGGGTGATGGATGTGCTGATCGCGATACCCCCGTTGATGCTCGCCCTCCTGGTCATCGCGGTGCTCGGGCCCGGCAGCGGCAGGACCATGATTGCCACGGTGGTGGCGCTGACGCCTCTGTACGGCCGCCTCGTCCGCGCCGAGGCGATGGTCGCCCGCCGAGCGGGTTACGTCGAGGCGGCCCGCGGACTCGGCGTCGGCCGGATGGCGCTGGTCGTGCGCCACGTGCTGCCAAACGCGCTCGGTCCGGCGCTGGCGCTGGCGACCACGGGGGTCGGCTCGGCCATCGTGTACGTGGCGGGGCTGAGCTTCCTCGGGTTGGGCCCGCAGCCCTCCACCGCGCAGTGGGGTCTGATGCTGGCGGAAGGCCGGGACTTTCTACGGTCCGCGTGGTGGGTCGGGGTGTGCCCGGGTGCGGCGCTCGCGCTGACCGTGCTCGCCGTCCAGGCCGCCGGCCGCCGGGCCCAGCAGCGGCTTGTCCGGCGCGGCGGATGAGCCCGGACGTGACCGCCGCCGAGCCGACCCTGGTCGTCGAGCGGCTGGACGTGACGTTTCGGGACGGCGTCGCCGGCGTGCGTGCGGTGCGGGACGTGTCGATCGCCGTCCGTCCCGGCGAGTGTCTCGCGGTCGTGGGCGAGTCCGGTGCCGGCAAGAGCGTGCTCGCCCGGACGCTGATCGGACTGGCCGGGCGCGGTGCGATGGTCCGTGCTGGCCGGCTGGACCTGCAGGGCGTGGATCTGACCGCCTTGACCGAACCGGGGTGGCGGGTGTTGCGAGGCCGCCGGATCGGGTTGGTGCCCCAGGACGCGTTGGCCTCCCTGGATCCGCTGCGGACGGTGGGAGCGGAGGTGGCCGAGCCCCTGCGCGTCCACCGGATCGTGGCCCGTCGCGACGTCCGCGAGCGGGCCGTCGCGACGCTTGGGCAGGTGGGGGTGCCGGAGCCGGCCCGGCGCGCCGGGCAGTACCCGCATCAGCTCTCTGGCGGTCTGCGACAGCGGGCCCTGATCGCCTCGACGGTCGCGGCCGGACCCGACCTGCTGCTGGTCGACGAACCCACGACCGCGTTGGATGCCGCCTCCCGGGAGCGGATCGTCGAGGTGCTGCGCGGCCTGGTAGGCGGCGGTGTCGCCCTGCTGTTGATTAGTCACGATCTTGCCACGGTGGCCGCCGTCGCCGACCGGGTGGCGGTCATGTACGAGGGGCGGATCATCGAGCAGGGACCGGCCGTCGACGTGCTTGGCGGTCCACGGCATCCGTACACCTGCGCGTTGCTCGCGGCGGCCCCCTCGCGGCACTCGCGGGGCACCGTGCTGTCCCCGGACCTGCCGCGCCGTCCACCGGCCGGGCCGGACGGCTGCCCATACGCGGTGCGCTGCCCACTCGCCGACCACCGGTGCCGCGAGGAACTGCCGCGCCCCGATCACCCGGGTCTCGAACCCGGCGTCCTGTGCTGGCGGCCCGGAACGGAAACGGAGCGGGCCGGACCGCCACGGGTCGTCGCCCCGGCCCGCAGGGACACCGCCGAGGCTCTCGTCGAAGCCACCGGCATCACCAAACGTTTCCGCGATCCCGACGGGGGGTGGCGGGACGCCGTCCGTGCCGTGACGTTCGAGCTTCGTGCCGCCGAGACACTCGGCGTCATCGGTGGGTCCGGGTCCGGCAAGACCACGCTGGCCCGCATCGTGCTCGGCCTGCTCGAACCGGACGAGGGTACCGTCCGGTTCGCCGGCGCGCCCTGGGTGGCGGCCGCGGCGGCGACCGCCTCGCCCAGCCGGGTACGCGAACGTGACCGCAGGCCTCGGCGGCACCGGATACAGGCCGTCCACCAGGACTGCCTGAGCTCATTCGACCCGCGTCACACCGCCGAGCGGATCGTCGGCGACGCCATGTCCGGTCCGGATCGGGGCCGGGCGCGACGAGATCGGATCGTCGCACTCCTCGACCAGGTAGGGCTGTCCGAACAGGTGCTGCGACGCCACCCTCGCGAGCTGTCCGGCGGGCAGCGTCAGCGGCTGGCGATCGCGCGTGCGCTCGCGCCGTCACCCGAGGTCCTCGTCTGCGACGAACCGGTGTCCGCGCTCGACCTGTCGGTGCAGGCCCAGATCCTCGACCTGCTGGCGGGACTGCGCGACGAACTCGGCTTGGCCCTGCTGTTCATCTCCCACGATATCGCAGTGATCCGGCACGTCAGCGACCGCGTCCTGGTGATGAAGGATGGGCAGGTGGCCGAGATCGGCGGCGCGGAGCAGGTGCTCGAGCGCCCCGCGCACCCGTACACCCGGCATCTGCTGGCCGCGGCCCGCACCTGACGGCGGCGCGGACTGTCCGCACCCGGTCGGGGTTGCGCCTACAGGCCCATCGCGATGCCGCCGCCGACGGGGAGGACGGTGCCAGTGACGTAGCTTGCCTCGTCGCTGGCGAGGAACCGGATGGCGGCGACGACCTCGTCCACTGTCCCCATCCGGCGCAGCGGGGTCATCCGCATCAGCTCCTGCCTGCGCTGTTCGGTCAGCGGCCTGGTCATGTCGGTGTCAATGATCCCCGGTGCCACCACGTTCACGGTGATGTCGCGGTTCCCGAGCTCCCACACGACGGACCGTGCCATGCCGAGGAGGGCGGACTTGGACGCGGCGTAGTTGCTCTGCCCGGGGGAGCCGAGGAAACCAAGTGCCGACGACACGCACACCACTCGCCCACGCCGGGCCGGAAGCATGCTGGCGACGGCGGCCCGGACGGCTCTGAACGCTCCGGCCAGGTTCGTGTCGACCACGGTCTCGAACTGTTCGTCGGACATCCGCAGCAGCGGGACGTCGATGGTGATGCCCGCGTTGGCGACGAGTACCTCGACCGTTCCGTGCGCCTCCTCCGCCTCTCGCAGCGCACGCTCGACGTCGCCAGGTACCCTGACGTCCGCGCGCAGACCGAGCACGCCTTCCGGGGCGGCCCCCGACCGGCCGGCGACGGCGACCCGGTCGCCCCCCTCGGCGAACGACCGTGCGGCGGCCAGGCCGATGCCCCGGCTCCCGCCCGTGATGAAGATCGATCGGCCCATCGCATTCTCCTCCCGGGCCCGCGGCGCCACCGCCGGTGCCCGTCCTCGCCCTGTGCAGCTGGCGTTGTGTGCGGCTGTGGGTTCAGTCGTCGGTGAGATGACTGGTGGGAACCGGGCAGATGGTCATGGTTCCCGCCGCGATGACGGCGTCGTTCTGCTGGAAGGACACGGCGAAGGTGGACCCGCCGACCACGTCCTCATGCTGGTGGACCGCTGCCACGGTGGTTGTCACATCCAGCTCGGCGAACCGGGTGAAGGCCAGGTCGAAGGCGACGACGGTGGCCGCGGTGGCCGGCACGCCGAGCAGGTCCGCGCCGGACCACAGGCACAGCTGCCGGGCCGCCTCGGTGAGTACCATGCCGGGGAAATGGTCCAGTGCGTGGTCGAACATGCTGCGGTTGTCGACGGGCACCCGAATGGTGGCCGTGGCCCCGCCAGCGAACTGGACGGGATCCACGAGGATTGTGTTGACGCTGCTGGCTCGCCCGACAGCGGCCGGCGCGATCGTCGCGGGCGTGGGCCGGATGTCGTCCGATGTGTGCGGCGCGCTTCCCCGGCGGAGCGCCCGCACGTGTTCGTAGGCGGAGTCAGACAGGTAGCCCACCGCGATCCGGGTGTCGCCGATGGCCACGCCGTCCAGGGAAAGCCGGATGTCGTAGGCCAGCGACCGACTGGTCGGCCGGTCGCCGACGAGTGGGCGCGTGCCGACCGCCATCGTCAGCTCGCTGGCGCCTCGGGTGCGGATGGCGAACAGCCCCGGCAGCTGCATGGACCACGACCTCAGGACGAACCGGGTGTCCCGTGCCACGCCGAAATGCACGTGGGCGCCGTAGGTCTCAGCCTGGCGTGAGCATTCCAGCAGAAGCAGTGGATCCACCGCGCCGTGTCGGACGTGGTCGGTGAAGTACGCGTGGGACGACGGCAGTTGGGCGGCAGCCAGGTAGGACGTCGCACCGGTGGGCACGGTGTCGGTCAGGAACACTTCGGAAAGCGCGTGACGGTGGATGAGGGAACGGTCGACCGTCTGCATGAAGTGCAGCTCGCGGAGAGTGTCCTCGGTGTGTGCGATCTCAGTGTCAGCCGGCATCTACGGATCCTTCGCTGGGGTCCTGCGCGGGATTTCTTCCGCTGATTGCTGCGCCCGTCGCCAGGACGGCATCTGCTTGTACTGGGCGCATATTTCCTGCGCAGGACAAAGCTACCCCGACCATCCTTTCGTGCCGCTGACGGCTGGCTGGCGGTTGACATCAGCGGGACCACGCCGGCGTATCAGACCAGTTCCGCCGAGGGGCGCATGATCAGAGGGTGAGAAAGGCCGGGTGTCGCGCGGTCCGCGCACCCGGGTTGTATCAGGCACGCGGTCCAGCCGACGGTCTACGACGCTTCGTTCCGGAGGGGTTCGGCGGATGGCAAAAGGTTCGACCGGCGCGTGACCAGGGCCATAATCCTTTTCGCCTCGGCCGCGCCCAGAAGCTGCCCGGTCTCCTCCGAGATGGTGCGCAGGCGTTGTGCGCATTCGGTGGCTCGCTCGAACTCCTGCTGCTCGGCGTACATCAGCCCGAGGTCTACCAGGATCCTGCGCTGAGTGATCCGGTTGGTGCCGGCCACCAGGGCGAAGGCGTCTGCCGCGTGCAGCGCCGCGGCGGCGGCACGGCCGAAGTGGTCGTCCGCGAGCGCGATCCGGACGAGCGAGTAGGCCTTCCCGTCGGTGTAGTCGATGGCGTTTGCCCGTTCGAATGCCTGCCGGGCGCACTGGATGGATGCGGTCCAGTCCCCGCGCTCGGCGTTGATCCCCGACATGATGCAGAGGGTCTCCGCCTCAAAGGTCCGGTCACCGCACTCCTGGAAGGCGCCCAGCGCCTGCTCGGCGAACTCAAGCGCGGCCTGGTTGTCACCGACATCGTGGTGCACCAGCGCGAGCCCGTAGAGCGAGATGCTCCGGTCGTAGAAGGAGTCGATACGCGTGGAGACCTCAAGAGCCTGGGAGAAGCAGGACTTCGCAGCGTCCAGATCTCCCAACGCCTCACGTACCAGGCCCAGGTTCCTCAGGCTGTACGAGGTGATGTGATGCAGCCCGAGCTCGCCGGCGGCCCGCAGCGACGACGTGATGTAGGTCGTGGCCACAGTCATGTCGCCCTGAGCCCAGTGGATCTGGCCGAGTAGTCCAAGCGCGGCGGCCTCGGTCCGCGGGGACCCGACTTCCCGGGCGATCGCCAAGGCCTCCTGCCCGATGCGCTCGGCCTGATCGACCTGGCTGAGACTCAGATGGGCGAGACTGAGGTTGTTCAGGATGGCGGCCACCTCCTCGGACATGCCGAGGTCGGTGTGCAGGGCGACACTTTCAGTAAGGTGGTTTATCGCCTGACGATAGTCACCTAGCGTGTTATACAGGTTGGCGAGACTGCGGTGCATCGCGGCCATGCCGAGCTTGTCCTTACTCCGACCGGCCGCAATCAGACCGCCGTGCGCCGCCTCCGACCATTCAGTCCGATATCTTCCGGTCCAGAAGAACCCGCGGAGCGCATCGGAAAGATGCCAGGTCAGATGGCTTGAACAGGAACCGTCGAGCGCGCGCATACAAGCAAGGACGTTGCGCCACTCCGCGAGCAGCCAGGCCATCGCCTGGCTCTCGTCGACGAATTCCGGCGCGTCGATCACGGAGCGTGTTTCTGGCGGCAGCGGGAGCCGGAGGAACTCCACGTGCAGGATATCCACCGCGTTTCTCGTGCCGACCAGGTACCACAGGCCGAGACGGTCCACTGCCGCCGCTATCTCCTGGGCAGTGAAATGGTCGCCTGCCCGCTTGTAAGCGTATTCCCGCAGCAGGTCGTGAAACTGGTACCGGCCGGGCGCCTGCTGCTGCAGCAGGTTCGCCACCGTGAGCCTGTTCAACGAGTTGCGGGTCTGGGCTGTGCTCATGTCTGCCAGGACAGCGACGGCATTGGCCGAGAAGTCGGGCCCGGGGAAGAGCCCGGCCAGGCTGAACAACCGGCGATCGTCCGGCCCGACCGAGTCGTAGGACAGCGCGAAGGCGTTGGACACCGCCGAGACCGGGTCGTCGTCCACGGTAAGCGCCGCCAGCCGGTTGCCCGTGCGCAGGCTGTCCACGTATTCGTCGGCGTGGCCGCCCGGGAAACTGATCAGATTGGCGGCGGCGATGCGCAGGGCGAGGGGGAGATACGCACACAGCGCCACCACCTCCGGAATCAGCGCAGGATCCACCGGGACAGCGACGTTGCGCAACATGCCCTCGACGAGCTCGCGGGACTCCTCGGGGCTCAGAGTGCCCACTTGGACGACCTGCGCGCCCAGCGTGGCGACCAGGCCACCCAGGTGCCGTCGGCTGGTGATGATGACGGAGCAACCGGCGTCGCCGGGCAACAGCGGCATCACCTGGTCAATGCTCGAGGCGTTGTCGAGCATCACCAGCACGTGTCGGCCGGCGACCTTCGATCGGAACAGGTTCGCCTGCTCGGCCAGCTCGACCGGGATCTGGCCCGGCGGAACGCCGAGGCTGCGTAGGAACTGCGGCAGCACATGCTCCGGAGTGAGCGGCGGGTCCTGGCCGAGCCGCTCGTGGCTGCGCAGGTTGACGTACAGCTGCCCGTCCGGGAACGCTGGCCGCAACCGGTGGCCGAGACTTACAGCCAGCGCCGTCTTGCCGATTCCGGGCGGCCCGCACAACACGACGACCGGTACGCCCGGGCGCGTCCCAGACGGGCGCAAGGCCTCGGTGAGCTGGTCCATCAGCTCCTGCCGGCCGACGAACCCGATCGCGTCGGCGGGGAGCTGGGCCGGCACTGTGGACGGCGTCGCCGCGTCGGGTGCGGACCGATCCGGCAGGCACAGCTGCGGGTCGGACTCGAGGATCCGCCCGTGCAGGTCCCGCAGGCCGCTGCCGGGCTCGATGCCGAGCTCGTCTACCAGCAGCGTGCGCACCTGCTGGTAGACGTCCAGTGCCTCGGCCTGCCGGCCGGCCCGGTACAGGGCCAGCATCAGCAGCTCCCAGAACTTCTCCCGATAGGGATTGTCGATAGCCGCGAGGCGGATCTCGCGGACAATCTGGGCGGCTCGGTTCAAGCGCACCTCGAGCTCGAAGCGGGACTCCAGCGCGGACATCCTTTCCTCCTCCAGCGCCGCGCCCTTCTCCCGGCGCAGGGACTCGGAGGGCACGTCGGCCAGCGCGGGGCCGCGCCAGATCGCCAGCGCGTCGGTCAGCAGTTTCGCCTGAGCCTGCGGGTCCGCCGTCTCCTCGGCCCCCCTGACCAGCCGGCGGAACTGCTGCAGGTCCAGGACCGCCGTCCCGAGGTTCAGGCGGTAGCCGCTACTGACAGTGCTCAGCATCTTCGGGTCGCCCAGGAGCTGACGGAGCCGCCGAATGTACGTGTGTAGCGCTCCCCGCGGGTTCGCTGGCTGGTGGTCGTCCCACAACCAGTCGATCAGCCGATCGGAGCCGACGACGCTGCCCGCGTCCAGCAGGAGGGCTGCCAGCAGGGTGCGGAGCTTTCCGGACTCAATCGAGATGATCTCTCCTTTGAGAATGATCTCCAGAGGACCGAAGATCATGAACGCATTGATGCTGTCCACCATGCTCGTGGGCTCCTCGCTCGAACCGACCTTCAGTCTTCTGGTCTCGCTTCACTGAATGGACATGCTCCTCCTGAGGGTGGTTACGGTCCACGGGCCAGCGGGCCGAAAGGAGAGCTGAGGTCCACGCGCCACGGCTGCTTTCCAGTCGCAGGCGCCAGGCCCGATGACTCGGCGGCGATTGCAGAGACGTCTGACCAGCGCCGACTGACTCGCGAAGAGCGCGCCGGCACTCAGCGAGGCCCTTTCACTGGCTGGCTTCATGATACGAACGATCCGCGACCTTTCATGACGATGTCGCATGCACGACAGAGATATCGCATGCTACTCGCCGGGGTCGGTAAGCACCCAAAGCACTCCGTCGGCCGGCGTTTCCGAGAGATGAATAAAAATGATCTTACGACTGCCGGACCCTACCACGGTACGGCCTTCCAGGCGCGCGGCGGCGTGGGGAAGATCTCCCGTCCGCTGCTATTCTCGCCGCCGACCACGGCTTACGCCAAGGTATTTTGATGGGAACCAATGTCGATCTTTCCGGGGTGTGGCCCGACTGTGCCGAACGTCACCAGATCGCGGGCGGCCCACGGGCGGCACGCGGGATTACCGTCGCGCAGCGGCGGTCTTTACGGGCCTCCGGTTCGATCGAGTTCTTCTACGAGCGACGTGCCTGCAGTTCTTCGACCGACACGGACCACGCCCCCCGACGCCAGTGAGATTGATCATTGAGCCTTTTCAAT
>NZ_CDWWXA010000056.1:0-27971 GCF_977971845.1 Frankia sp. CeCAU1
CCCCAGGACCCCCCGGGCCGCCCACAGGCATGGCCGGCCCGCCCGGTCCGCTCTACTACGGCTCGCCAACCAGATCCGGCAGCTCTGACTCCCCGGTGGCCTTCGAGCCCCCCCTGCCTTCGGGACCTCGGACGTCCTCCGGAGTGTCGATGTCCCCACACCACACCCCATCGTCACCGTGGCCGGACGACGGCGACCTCACCTACCGCCTGACCCCGCCCACCGGACGGCCCGGCATCCAGGGCGGCGACCTTAACCAGCCCGGAACCCTCGCGGCCGGAACCGGCACCGGGCTCGGCACGAACGGTGACACGGCCTTCCTCGGAGCCTTCGAGGCCCGGGGCAGGTCCACGGACGGCGTTGACGCGCAGGCGGAGCCGTCCGCACCGCCCATCGGTTATCCGGCGCCAACTCCCGGAGCAACAATCGGTGTCAACCCGCCGAACGGATTCCCTTCGGTGAGCGGAACTCCGGTCACATCCGGCGCATCTCCGCTTCCCGTATCACCCGCCGACCACCCGTTGACGGGCGGGACGCCTGTCCCGACCGGCGGCTTTCCAGCGTCGGCGCCCGTCAATCGCCTCGGCACGTCCGCCCCCTCGGTCGGCACGGCCACCGCCGACGCGGCCGGACCCGGGCTCACCGAGCGCGCCGTGGCCCCCCTGGCCCCCCTGGCCAAGCGCGGCACGGCCTCCCGGCACGAGGTCAGCGTGGATCGACGCCTGCTGTTCGCAGGCGGCGGTCTCCTCCTGACCCTGGTGATCCTGCTCGGAGTCGTCGTCTTCACCGGCGGGGACGGCGCCGACACGACGAGCGGACAATCCGTCGCCAGAACATCGACCATCGAAGCGTCGGGGAGCGGTGGACAGCCGGCCGGCAATCCACAGGAGATCCTCCGCTCACTACTGAACCCGGTCGTCATGACGGGATGCGCCGTCCCTGCACACCGTGACAGCGCCTACGCCGACGCCGCCCTCGTCTGCAAGGATTCCAGCGGAATCGAGGTCACCGCCTTCCACTTCCCGAGTCAGTCCGCCATGGACCGGCAGATCGGCGCCCGTGAAACGTACTACTATGACGAGGGGAACTGCGACGACGGCCAGCAGAGCTCGGAGCAGTGGAGCTCGCCGGCCGAGTCGACCGGTGGCACCCGGCTGTGCTACTTCTTCGCGAAACGTTTCTACGAATTCTGGACCTACGACGACTATCGAATCGCGTTCTCCGCGGATGATCAGGATCCGGGTAACCTCAACAGATGGTGGAAGTCGTTCGATCCACTCCGCCATTGAGCTGACCTTCCTCGGGAGACCGGATACCTGTGAACGGTTCCGAAGACGGATTCCCGCGGAATCCGGCCGACGGTGACGATGATCCATCCGGTGGAACCGGCTCGTGGTGGCGTCGCGGACCCCTCACCGCGATCGTCCTGATCATCGCGGCTCTGGTCGCGAGTGGCGTCACCATCGGGCTCGCCGTGACCCACGATCCGAGCGACAGCCCCGCCGGTCGCCACCCGTCGGCGTCCGGCACGACGGGCACCGCAGGCACCGTGGCCTCCGGAGGGCCCGGCGTCGGACCATCGCCGGGCCCGACGCTCGACGCCGCCGAGGCCCGGCTGCGGTCCTCGCTCAAGCCGTTCGCGGTCGACGAGTGCACGAGTGCGCCGCCCAGCGGGGGACAGGCGGTACCCGATGGCGTGGAGGCGGCCCTCAGCTGCGTCCCCGGGGTGGCGACCGACGCTCCGGCCCCCGCTCGAATCCTCGTCCTGCGTTACCGGGACGCCTCGGCCCTGACCCGCGACATCGCCCGCCGGTCCGCAGCCCTCGCCGACGTCGGCGACTGTTATCAGGGACAGACCGGCATCGAGCGCTGGGCACGCGGCTCCCAACGCCGTGGCACCTTCCTCTGCGATGCAAGACCCGGCCGGTTCTCGGTGTTCTGGACGGTTGACGACGAACGTCTCGGCTTCGCCACGGAGGATCCGCAGGCCGACAAATTGCTCGCATGGTGGCGGGAGTTCGATCCGGTGTGACGGATCTGCCGTGCTTGCCGCCTCCGGCCGTCCCGGCGTCAGGCCCCCGGATAGCCCCGTGACTGGTAGGGCGCGGAGAGATCGGCGAGGGTTTCCTGCACCCGCTCGGCGTGCGGCATACACGACAGGCTGGCCCGGCCCCGCTGCCCCACCATCTCAATGATCAGCTCACCCGAGCCCAGAAGCCGGTCGATGACGTTCTGCTGCACCGTCGCGCCAACCAACCAGGCGAGCGGGACGTCACGCCCGACCCGCGTGACGACCCCTTCGCGGATCACCAGTCGATGGTTCGTCACGACGTAATGGGTCGTCATTCGACGTAACCATGGCATCACACTCAGGTAGCCGATCGCGCCGAAGGCGACCAGAAGCACGAGATACTGGATGGGCTTCTGCAACACCCCTCCGGGTGCGAAGAAAACCCCCAGCACGGCGAAAAGGAGGGCGGCAACCGTCCAGAACGCCGGGACTACCAGGCTGACCCAGTGCGGGTGCACATGAAGGACAACCTCTTCGTCCTGGGTGAGGATATCGTCGGGAAACGCCACGGCAACGATCGTCGCATCTCGGGCGGACAGATCACTGCCGGGTCCCTCGTCACCGCAGGTGAACGATGTCGGCGGCGCTGTAGGGTCGCCCGTTGACGACGAGCCGGCCGTCGGGGTCAACGTCGGTGGCGGTCCCGAGCACCGCCGAACCGTCCGGCAGCTCGACGCGCACCCGCCTGCCGATCGTCGCGCACACCCGTAGGTACTCCGCGCGAGCCGCTTGCGGGTCGGCCTCCCAACCAGTGATCGCCCCGACGAGATCCGCGAGTACCACCCCGAGCAGCTTGGTCCGGTCCAGGGCCGCCGGAAGCGCGCCGCTGAGCAGCAGGCTTGTCGACCGCTCCGGGAGCTCGTCATGCTCCGCCATGACATTCAACCCAAAACCGATAATCACCGAGGGTGACGATAGTGGGACCTGGACGACCTCGACCAGGATGCCGGCGAGCTTCGCGTCGTCGACGAGAACGTCATTGGGCCATTTCAGGACTGCGGGAACCGCCGCCACCTCACGTAGCGTCGCTAGGAGCGAGGTTCCGACCACCATGGGCAGCCAGCCGAGCAGTGACATCGGTACCCGGGGTTGCAGCAGCAGCGAGACCGTCAACCCGGCACCAGGGCGAGACTCCCATGATCGGTCAAGCCGGCCACGACCCGCCGTCTGCCGTTCGGCGACGAGAACCCGTCCCCGGCCGCGGGCGGTGTCTTCGCCCCGGGCGGTGTCTTCGCCCCGGGCGATGCGCGCCAGCGCGGCGTTGGTCGAGTCGATCTCCTCTACCACCGTCAGGTCGAGACCGACCGCGGCGGCACGGGCCGCGAGGCGTGCGGCGTCAAGCGGTTCACGTGTTCCGACGGACGAGGATCGCCCCTCTCCGGCAGGGCGGGCCCGAGGGGACGCCGGCGAGGGCTTGCCGGACGGGAGCTTGCCGGACGCGGGCTGCTCAGGAGAGGGTCCCGCGGGTGCGGGCTCCTTCGAGAGTGGCACCGGTCCACTCTGCCAGACCGTCCGGTCACCCGTCGGCGACTCGGACGATCGGCGGACGATCGGCGAACGATCGGCGAACTGATCCGGGATACGGTCAACCCGCCGGAGGCCCACGAATCTCGCCTATCCGGTGAGATCCGCTGCACATCAATCACACGCGTGGACCCGCGGGGGTCGTACGCTGCCGGTTATGGCTCTTCCCGCGTCCGCAGAGGATTCTGCTCCCGACCCGCACACCACCGCAGGCCGACTCGCCCACCTGCGGCGCGTGAACGATGATGCCGTCCACGCCGGGTCCCAGCGAGCGGTCGACGCGCAGCATGCCAAGGGCAAGATGACAGCCCGCGAACGGGTCGAGGCCTTCCTCGACCCCGGGTCGTTCGTCGAGACCGACGCCTTCGCCCGCCATCGCGCGCACGACTTCGGCGTCCAGGCCAACCGGCCGTACGGCGACGGCGTGGTGACCGGGTACGGGACTGTCGACGGCCGGCAGGTCTGCGTGTTCAGCCAGGACTTCACCGTTTTCGGTGGCAGCCTGGGTGAGGTCTTCGGTGAGAAGATCGTCAAAATCATGGATCTTGCGTTGAAGACGGGCTGCCCCGTCGTGGGCATCAACGACTCCGGCGGAGCGCGTATCCAGGAGGGTGTCGTCTCCCTCGGTCTGTACGGCGAAATCTTCTACCGCAACGTGATGGCCTCCGGCGTCGTCCCACAGCTCTCACTGATCATGGGGCCATGCGCCGGTGGCGCCGTGTACTCTCCGGCGATCACCGACTTTACCCTGATGGTCGACCAGACCAGCCACATGTTCATCACTGGCCCCGACGTGATCAAGGAGGTCACCGGCGAGGACGTGGGCATGGAGGAACTGGGTGGCGCACACACCCACAACTCCCGCAGCGGTGTCGCGCACTTCCAGTCGGCCGACGAGACGGAGTGCCTCGAACTCGCCCGTGCGCTGCTGTCGTTCCTTCCGTCGAACAATCTCGACGACGCCCCGAGCTACGACGCCGTGGACGATCTGGACGCCGAGATCGACCCGGATCTCGACACGTTCATCCCCGACTCCCCGAACACTCCGTACGACATGCACCAGATCATCGAGCGGGTCCTCGACGAGGGTGACTTTCTCGAGGTCCACGCTCAGTTCGCCCAGAACATGATCGTCGGATTCGGCCGGGTGGATGGACGTTCTATCGGGGTGGTCGCCAACCAGCCGATGCAGTTCGCCGGCACCCTCGACATCGACGCCAGTGAGAAGGCCGCCCGGTTCGTCCGGACCTGCGACGCATTCAACATCCCGGTGCTGACTCTGGTCGACGTCCCCGGCTTCCTTCCCGGCACCTCCCAGGAGTGGAACGGCATCATTCGCCGTGGCGCCAAGCTGATCTACGCCTACGCAGAGGCCACCGTACCGAAGGTGACGGTGATCACTCGGAAGGCCTACGGCGGTGCCTACGATGTCATGGGGTCCAAGCACCTGCGGGCGGACATCAACCTCGCCTGGCCAACCGCCGAGATCGCGGTGATGGGCGCCCGGGGTGCCGTCAACATCATCTATCGACGGGATCTAGCCAGGTCCGAGTCACCGGAGACTCGTCGGGCAGAGCTGATCCAAGACTACACCGATCACTTCGCGACCCCTTACATCGCGGCGGAACGGGGCTATCTCGACGCGGTCATCAGCCCGTCGGAAACGCGGCGCGAGCTCATTCGAGCACTGCGTCTGCTGCGTACCAAGCGTGAATCCCTGCCACCGAAGAAGCACGGCAACATCCCGCTATAGGCGGGATCTGCCGTCGCCGGCTCGCCGGAAGGGGGATCCGTCCGCGGCGGAGATCTCCCGGGCCGCGGGCCCACGGACGGCATACGTACGACACACCAGCTACTCGAAGTACCGAGGAGAAAAACGTGGTTCAGGACGATGACAGGCGGGCGAGTCGGCCTCGGCTGCAGCTGATCCGCGGTGAGGCGACGCCGGAGGAGATCGCCGCTGTGGTGGCGCTCCTGACGGCTCGCGCCGTTCCCTCGTCGGCACCGGCCACCCGCCGTTCGTCCTGGGCCAGCCCGACGCTGGCGCTCCGTGGCAGTCTCACCACCGGACCGGGGGCGTGGCAAAGGTCCGGGATGACGCCGGGTGCGCGCACCCGAGCCGACTGGTGATCAACCGATAGACATGACATCGGGATGTCTGCAGCATCACATTCTGGGTACAATGACAGCAAAATGTGCGGCCCGACTCACCTATACGCAGGCCGGACGAGGACGGGAGCGACGTGCGTAAGATCCTCATCGCCAATCGGGGAGAAATCGCGGTTCGAGTGGCCCGCGCCTGCCGCGACGCCGGATACACCAGCGTCGCAGTCTACGCGGAACCGGATATCAATGCCCTGCACGTACGCGTTGCTGACGAGGCATTTGCATTGGGAGGCGCGACCCCTGGTGATTCGTACCTGCGCATCGACAAAATTCTCGATGCCTGCGAGTCCTCCGGGGCCGACGCCGTCCACCCGGGATACGGTTTTCTCTCGGAGAACGCGGACTTCGCGGAGGCCGTGATCTCCGCAGGCCTCACCTGGATCGGCCCGCCGCCGGAGGCCATCCGCCGTCTCGGGGACAAGACCGCGGCCCGGCATATTGCACTAGCGGTCGGCGCGCCGCTCGCACCCGGCACCGCAGACCCCGTGGCCGGCGTCGATGAGGTTGTCACCTTCGCCAGGCAGTACGGCCTTCCGGTTGCCATCAAGGCCGCTTTTGGTGGCGGAGGGCGCGGACTGAAGGTCGCTTGGACCGCGGAGGAGCTCCCCGAACTGTTTGACAGTGCCGTCCGGGAAGCGGTCGCGGCGTTCGGTCGCGGGGAGTGCTTCGTCGAGCGGTATCTGGACCAGCCGCGCCACGTCGAGACCCAGATCCTGGCGGATACGCACGGCAACGTCGTCGTGGTCGGTACCCGCGACTGCTCACTCCAGCGCCGTTACCAGAAGCTCGTGGAGGAGGCGCCGGCACCGTTTCTCTCGGAGGCTCAGCTCCGCTCGCTGTACGAGGCCTCGAGGGCGATCTGCAAGAAAGCCGGCTATGTCGGGGCCGGGACCGTCGAGTTCCTCGTCGCCCGCGATGGCATGATCAGCTTTCTTGAAGTCAACACCCGCCTCCAGGTCGAGCATCCGGTGACCGAAGAGGTCTCCGGAGTAGACCTGGTTCGCGCCCAGTTCCGTATCGCCGAGGGTGAGGCACTCGACTTCACCGATTCGGCTCCTCGCGGTCACTCCATCGAATTCCGCATCAACGGTGAGGATCCCGGCCGTAACTTCCTTCCCGCACCCGGCACGGTCACCAAGCTGATCGCGCCGGCCGGCCCCGGCGTCCGGCTCGATACCGGCATCGAAAGCGGCAGCGTCATCGGCGGCGCCTTCGACTCCCTGCTCGCAAAGCTCATCATCACCGGAGCAACCCGGCAGGAAGCTCTGCAGCGGGCTCGGCGCGCCCTCGATGAGATGGTCATCGAGGGAATGGCGACGGCACTGCCGTTCCACCGCGCGGTCGTACGGGATCCCGCCTTCGCCCCGGAGGACGCCGCAGAGCCTTTCCGTATCCACAACCGCTGGATCGAAACCGAGTTCGACAACACCATCCCGGCCTTCGCGGGAGGGACTGAGGCCGACACCACCCCCGAGCCGCGGGAGACCGTGGTTGTCGAGGTGAGCGGCAAACGCCTCGAAGTCGTGCTACCCGCCGGATTCGGTTCTGCCCCCGTCGCCGCTTCCCGGGGAGCGGCACCCAAGCGGCGCGCTCGCGGCACGGCGGCGGCCAAGGTCACGGGCGACGCCCTGGCCAGTCCCATGCAGGGCACCATCGTGAAGGTCGCGGTCAACGACGGCGACACCGTTTCCGCGGGTGATCTGATCATTGTTCTGGAAGCGATGAAGATGGAACAGCCGATCAACGCGCATCGGGATGGCACGGTCACCGGACTGGCTGCGACCGTCGGCGCCGTTGTCACCAGCGGCACCGTGCTCTGTGAGATCAAAGACTAGAGCACACTGAAGCTCGACCTGCCCACCGTCGGCTGCCACCTCTCCACCGCAGACTTCATAGGCTGCGAGGTATGGACGGTAACGACAGCCCGACGGTGAGCGGCCAGGACCGGAAGCTGCAGGACCGGAAGCTGGCGGTGGCCCGCCCGGTCGTTCAGCGACCACCGCTGACCGGGCGAGTGCACTACCTGCTTGGGGGGACCCTTCCTCCGGCCTACAACGGCTGGGTCTCGCATGACCTCACCGGCCCCGGCTGGAGGCTGCGCCAGGCGACACGGCCCTTCCTGCTGATGTTGCCCTTCGCGCTGATCTTTGCCCTGCTGCCCGGTGAGCTCGAAGTCCGAGCCATCGTCGTCGCGTTTCTTCTGATCTCTGGGATCGGGCTCGGCTTCGCCACCAGCGGGTTCTTCCGGAACCGCCGGCTGGAACAGCATGGCTTTCCTCCAATTTTCCCCACGAGCGACGATGAGGACGAGGGGGACGAGGACAACTCGTAGCCTTCTCCACAGGCAGGCGTCGGCAGTACTCGCTGCGCCGACCTTCGTCATGAGAGTCGGGACGGGTCGGTGCACGCGCCACTCGTCTGCGTCTGCGGGCAGCGCCCGGCAGCGGCGACTGCCGTCCGCGGCCCGACACGGCAGCCCAACACGGCAGCCCAAGATGGCAGGAGGTGCCGCGCGCGGCCCTGCCGGGCCCCTGCTCACTCTGGGTTGTCGAATCCCGCGAAGAAGTCGCGCGTACGCAGGACGCGAGCCGCCTCGGTGATCGATCCGGAGAGCGACGGGTAGATCGAGAACGTATGTGCGATTTGATCGACGGTCAGACCGTGTTCGACCGCGAGCGAGATGGAGAGGATTAGTTCGGATGCACGCGGCGCGACAATGACACCGCCAAGCACACTTCCACTCCCCGGACGGCAGAACAGTTTCACGAAGCCGTCCTCAATACCCATCATCTTCGCCCGCGGATTCCGCGAGAGTGGAACTGTGGTCACCTCGGCTGCGACTGCCCCGGTGTCCTTCATCACCTGCGTGACTCCGACGGTGGCGATTTCCGGCTCGGTGAAGATGTTGGACGACACCGTCCCGAGCCGCAAGGGTGTGACGGCCTCGCCGAGGGCGTGCCACATGGCGATACGCCCCTGCATCGCGGCGACCGATGCGAGCGGGAGGACTCCGGTGCAGTCACCGGCCGCGTAGACACCCGGCACCGAGGTCCGCGACATCCGGTCCACGTTCACATGCCCACCAGGCCCAAGCCGTACCCCCACGTCAGTCAGTCCCAGGCCCTTGGTGCGGGGTACCGAACCAACCGCCATCAGAGCGTGGCTTCCCGTAACGGTCCGGCCGTCGGTCAGCTCGACGATCACACCGTCCCCGATGCGCCGTACCGACGCCGCCCTCGATCGGTTGAGCACCTCGATCCCACGCCGCACGAACACATCCTCGATGACCCGGGCGGCATCCGGGTCCTCCCCCGGCAGCACGCGTTCGCGCGAGGAAACCAGCGTGACCTCGGCGCCAAGCGCCCGATACGCGCTGGCGAACTCGGCTCCGGTGACGCCGGAACCGACGACGACCAGATGTTCGGGTATCTCCTTGAGGTCGTAGAGGTGGCGCCAGGTGAGAATCCGCTCACCATCTGGCCGGGCCGTGGGGAGGTCGCGTGGTGAGGCGCCGGTCGCGATCAAAATCACATCACCGACGAAGGTTTCACCGGTGCTGGTCTCGACTGCGTGCGGCCCGACGAGGCGCCCAGAGGCGTGCACGACATCGACCTTCTCGCGCTCGAGCCGGCGCTCGATGTCCAGGGACTGGGCCTTGGCTAGATCACGGACCCGTTCGTACACCTGCTCCGCATCCACATTGACGACCTCCGGGGGCGTGAGCGGCCGGGTGCCCGAGTCCGTGCCGGTACTGATCCCCCAGGCCACGGGGGGCAACGCCGGTTCCGGCCCAGAGCCAAGACTATGCGGGCGGACACCCAGGCCGGGAGCCAGAGCGAGGTTCGTCATGGTCTCCGAAGTTGCGATCAAGGTTTTGGAGGGGACGCAGTCGGTGAGCACACAGGCACCACCGACCCCCTCCGAGTCGATGACGGTGACCGTCGCGCCGAGTGAGGCGCCGACGAGAGCCGCCTCGTAGCCTCCGGGCCCTCCACCAAGAATGACGATGCGAGTCACGTGCCCTCCCGATCCGGTATCGCTTCCTTATCATCTTGCCCCGCCGCCGCGGCCGCTCTCCTGCCGGTGCGGGAGGCTCCGTAGGATCGCAGACGGAGTCCGACATCGGCGATGTCAGGTAGGGCCATCTTCCTCCTTTCATGAGCGGAAATTACAGTTACAATCACGCACCGTAACCCTCCGAGAGATCACAATGACCTTGTACGCGGCTTACGCCGGCAACCTCGACCCGGCGCAGATGAAGGAGCGGGCCCCGCACTCGCCCGTGACCGGCACTGGATGGATCAATGGCTGGCGTCTCACGTTCGGCGGTGAAAACGTCGGTTGGGATGGAGCCTTGCCGACCATCGTCGAGGCTCCGGGTGCTCACGCGTACGTCCTTCTGTACGACCTCGACCGTTACGACCTGGAACGGCTCGACGTCTGGGAGGGCGCGGACACCGGCCTGTACACCCGCATCCGGGTGCGGGTCTCCACCCTTGATGGGGAGGCCCTCGCCTGGACCTATGTTCTCGACGCCTACGAGGGAGGACTCCCGTCGCGCCGGTACCTCGAGATGATCGCCGATTCCGCGGAGAAGGCCGGGGCACCCGCCGATTACGTGGCCGAACTCCGTTCGCGACCGACCGCGTGACGCATCACGGCAGCGTGACGCATCACACCATGAGGCGCGGCCGCGGATCCGGACAGAGGCGGACGTAGCGTCACGGCGCCGGGGGCGTATGGGTCAGCAGATCGAGAGCCGCGCCGGCAAGCAGCTTCACGCCCACACCGATCGCCCTCTCGTCCACGTCGAAGCTGCCCTGGTGAAGGTCGTAGGTGTGGCCGCCGGGTGTCCGAGTGCCCAATCGGGCCAAGGCCCCCGGCACGTGGTTCAGATACCAACCGAAGTCCTCGCCACCAAGCGATTGCGCCACCATGGTGGAGGCCCCATGACCAAACACGCGGTCGACGACGGTCCGAAGGACCTCGACGACATCCACGCTGTTCACCACGGGCGGCACTCCACGGCGGTAGTCGACCACGATCTGTGCTCCGTACGGTGCGATGAGCTGCTCGGCAACCTGAGTGACCAGCGCCGGCACGCTCTCCCAGGTCTCCCGGGACAGGGTGCGGACCGTGCCTCGAAGCTGACCGGTACGAGGGATGGCGTTGGCAACGGTTCCCGCCTGCACCTGACCCCAGACCAGGGAGAGCGCCGACCTGGGATCGACCAGTCGCCCCAACGCGGCAGGGAGATCGGCCGCAAGGCGGACGAGCGCGTACACCAGGTCGACTGTGTTCTGTGGCCGGGAGGTGTGACCGCCGGGCCCGGCCAGCGTGATTTCGACGGCATCGGCGGCAGAGGTGATCGGACCCGTCCGCAGACCGATCATGCCCAGGTCGAGCGCCGGATCGCAGTGCACCGCGATCGCCGTGGTCACCGGCTTCAGCACGCCCGCGTCGATGATGTCCAACGCGCCGCCCGGCATGAGCTCCTCCGCGGGCTGGAACACCAGGCGCACGGTCCCGGGCAGCGTGGACACGCGTGCGACCTCGGCAAGTGCGAGTCCGGCGCCGAGCGCCACGGTCGTGTGTACGTCATGTCCGCAGGCGTGAGCCACACCCGGAACGGTGGAGCGGTACGGCACGTCCTTGATATCCGAGAGCGGAAGAGCGTCCATGTCGGCCCGCAGCATGATCACGGGAGCGCCTGGATCATGATCGACGCCGGCACCGATGTCACACCACAGGCCAGGAAGGTCCGGCAGGCGCTGCGGCGACAGTCCCGCGGCCCGAAGCCGCGCCTCGACCTGCTCGGCAGTGCGGTGCTCCTGCCGGCCGAGCTCCGGGTGAGCGTGGAGATCGCGACGCAACGCGATCAGCTCGGATTCGTGCGCGGCCACCCACCCGGCGACCGCCGCGGTCTCGTCAACCTTCATCTGCCGGCCGGGCTCCTCCCTGCACACGCCACGCGGGCCCTGAACGCAGGCGGTTCGGGGTATTCGCCGGCGTGTCTAGCCGTCGACTACCGGACGGCCGGTGTTCATCTCTTCGAGAAGGGTATCGACGACCCGGGTGAGCTCTCCACCGGCCCGCCGGGCGGCGTCCCGCTGCCGGATATAGCTCGCGCCCGTCCGCAGGATAGTCAGCGTGTCGGAGAGCTCGGATGAACAACCGAGACGGTGGGCGACCGGAAGCAGATCCTCCACGAGATCGGTGATGTCATCCCGGACCGGCCGGATACCGCCCCGACCATCGACGATGATCTGCGCGTCCAGACCGTACCGGGCCGCCCGCCACTTGTTCTCCTGCACGAGCCATCGTTGCGGGGTCGGGAGGCGATACCCACGATCGATCTGGGTGTTCATGCGGTCAACCAGGCACTGCGCGAGAGCCGCAACCGCCCCCACCTCCATCAGGGACGGCAGACCATCGCAGACCCGCAGTTCCACGGTGCCGAAGTTGGGATGTGGACGGATGTCCCACCAGACCTCGCGGATCGTCTCGATGGTGCCGGAGACAATCAGTGTCTCCATGAACGACTCGAAACCCGGCCAGTCCTCCAACGGGTACGGCAGTCCCGCGGTGGGCAGGCTCGCGAAGACCTGTGATCGCGATGAGGCCAGCCCGGTGTCTCCGCCCAGCCAGTAGGGCGACGACGCCGACAAGGCGAGAAAATGTGGGACATAGGCCATCAGAGCGTTCACGATCGGCATGGCCTTGTCCGCAGACCGCACTCCGACATGTACGTGGACGCCGAAGATGAGCAGCCGCCGGGCCAACCACTGCATCTGGCTGACCAACCGGAAATAGCGATGATCCTCGGTGATGCGCTGCCCCATATAGTTACTGGCCGGGTGCGTGCCGCTGCACATCAGCCCGATCCCGCGCCGTTCCGCCAGATCGCGCAGCAGCGAGACGGTTCCAGACAGGTCCGCGGTCGCTTCCTCCACCGAGTCGCAGACCCCGGTGATGACCTCGATGGTCGACTCGAACAGCTCGTGCTTGGCCTTGGCCGCCTCGCGCTCCCCGACCTTCGCCCGCAGCTCGTGAAGAATCCCGCTGGCCTCGCCGCGAAGTTCGCGCGATTGCTGGTCGACGAGCTGCAGCTCCCATTCGATGCCGAGACTGGTGCTCGACGACGACGAGAAAGGGATCTGCACCTGGCCTCCTGGGATCGGGTCTCGGGGTCGGTAACAGCTCGGGGTCGGTAACAGCACCAGACAGCCGTCACCCACCGGCTCGGCTCACGGGCAGCAGAAGGTGACTACCCCATTCGGCCCGTTCCTACCCCACCACCCCACCGGGGAAGCTGGCCAAAGGCCTGGTCGCGGCAATGCCCGGCCCCGACCACCTCACCGCTCATCGGCCAGGCCCGACGCACTCAGACGGCTACCGGGCCCGGTCCCTGTCCCTGTCCCGGTGCCGTGACCCACCCGCACCCCCAGCTCACGCAGCTGACGATCGGTCACGGGCGTCGGGGCGCCCGTCAACGGGTCGAGTCCCGACTGGGTCTTGGGAAAGGCGATGACCTCCCGGATGTTCTCCTCACCGGCGAGGATCGCCACCAACCGGTCGATCCCCACCGCGAATCCGCCGTGCGGTGGCGCCCCGTAGCCGAAAGGGGTGAGGAAGAAGCCGAATCGAGCCTTCGCCTCCGCCGGCGAGATTCCGAGGATCCCGAAGATGCGCTGCTGGAGATCGCTCTCATGGATCCGGATCGAACCGGATCCGAGTTCCCAGCCGTTGAGCACCAGATCGTACGCCCGGCTACGCACCGCGAGCGGATCGGTCTCCAGCTTGTCCACATCGTCGGGGTGCGGACGGGTGAAGGGGTGATGCCCCGGCTTCGGCCGTCCGGTGCCAGGGTCCACCCCGACGAACAGCGGGAAGTCGACGACCCACACGAACCGCAACGGGCCTTCGCCGGCCGGTGGGCGGCCCAGATCGTTGCGAAGCTGGCCGAGTACCTCGCAGGTGGTCGCCCACTCGTCGGCGACCAGGAGAAGAAGGTCTCCCGCCACCGCCGCGGTTGCCGCGACGATGCCGGCGAGTTCCTCGGCGGAGAGGAACTTCGCCACCGGGGACTCCAGTTCGCCGCCGGGACCGACCCGCATCCAGACCAGGCCCTTCGCGCCCAGTCCCTTCGCCCGCGCGGTGAGATCGTCGAGCTTGCGCCGGTTGTGCGAGGCCGACCCGCCGGGTACACGGATTCCCCTGACGGCCTCGGCCCCGGCGAACGCCTTGAAACCGCTACCCGCGAAGACCGCGGTCAGCTCTACGAGTTCCATGCCGAACCGCAGGTCCGGCTTGTCGACCCCGAAGCGGTTCATCGCCTCGTGCCAGGACATCCGCTCGATCGGCGGCACGAGGCCGCCGGTCACCGCCCGAGCCGCGGCCAAAACCGCCGCCGACGTCACGTCGAGCACGTCGTCCTGGTCCACGAAGCTCATCTCGAGGTCGAGCTGGGTGAACTCGTACTGCCGATCGGCCCGTAGGTCCTCGTCGCGCAGACACCGGGCGAACTGGAAATAGCGATCCGTCCCACCCACCATGAGCAGCTGCTTGAAAAGCTGGGGTGACTGCGGGAGGGCGTAAAAACTGCCTGGGAACTGGCGCGACGGAACGATGAACTCCCGCGCTCCCTCCGGGGTCGAGGGCATCAGCAGCGGCGTCTCGACCTCGACGAAGTCCAGCGGGGCAAGCGCCGAGCGCATCGCCGCAAGAACCGCCGAGCGGATCCGCAGGTTGCGCTGCATCCGGTCACGGCGCAGATCGAGATAGCGGTAGGCGAGACGAGTGGCCTCATCGACGGAGTCGGCTCGATCGTCCAGCGGGAACGGCGGCGGTGTCGCGACCGAGAGCACCTGCACCTCGCAGTCGCGTAGTTCGACCTCGCCCGTGGCCAAGGCGGGGTTCGCGGTCCCCTCCGGGCGGACGGCGACGGTACCGGTGATCCGCAATACGTACTCGGTCCGGACGTCGACCGAGCCGTCGACGACCGCCTGAATGATCCCGGAATGGTCACGCAGGTCGACGAAGGTCAGCGACTGGCCGTGCTGACGGCGATGCGCCACCCAGCCACACACCGTCACGGTCTGGTCAACGTGATCCGATCGCAGATCACCGCACACATGTGTGCGCATGGCCGTGCGCTGCCGCCCGCCCGAGGTGGCGGCCCCCGCCACCGGGATCGGTAGCTCGCCGGTGGTCGACTGGGTCGTAGTCATCGATCCGTTGTTCCCATCGCAGTCTGGTCCGGCCCGCCGGGTACTTTTCTCGCCAGATGTGTGGCGATGTCACCGCGCCCGTCGCGGGATCCAGTCCTGACCCTATCGGCCGGTAACCGCGAGACCGCCGCTCCCGGCGGCCGCACGGGCCGCACGGGCCGCACAGGCCGCACAGGCCGCACGGGCCGCACAGGCCGCACGGGCCGCACAGGCCGCACGGCGAGATCGTTCACTGTTAGCGCAGCGCGCGGATGAAACGGCTCGCCTCCCCGCGTAGCCGGGCCGGGATGCGCAGAACCTGACGGCCGCGGGGAGTGGTGAGCTCGACGGTGATCACATCTCCGTGCTTGACGCCTCGGGACGCCGTCACCTCACGACGGTCGAAGACGACGTCGAACCAGTCGCCCTCCCGCGGGAAGGGGGCGAGGACCAGCAGCCGCCGATCGGTCAGCACGATCCAGCGCGAGGCCCCGAACCGGTGTCCGACGAAGGATTCGACCTTCGCCGTGAACCGTCCGGGTCCGCTCGGGTCGGTGAGCCGACCGCGCAGCACGACCTCGGTGAACTCGCCGGACTCCAAGGGCACTGCCGGGAGACGACGGTGGGACGGTATCAGAGGCACGGGCGTCAGTGTCCTCCACGCACCCCGTACAGTCGCCGGGTGAGGGCACAGGCGGACGAACCGAATGCGGCGGCCTCGGCCGCCACCCTGGCCGAGCTGACGGGAGCCGGCCGGCACGACATCGCGATTGTGCTGGGATCGGGCTGGCCCCCGGCCGCCGATGTACTGTCCCGGCAGGCGACCGACGTCACCGAGGTCACGTTTACCCAACTCGGCGGCTTCCCCTCCAACACCGACGTTCCCGGGCACAAGCCGACCGCACGCTCCGTCCAGCTCGGCGACCGTCGCCTGTTGATCTATCTGGGTCGCGTGCATCCGTACGAGGGCCATGACCTGTCCCGGGTGGTCCACGCGGTCCGCCTGGCCTGTGCGGCCGGCGCGTCGACCGTCATACTGACGAACGCCGCCGGCGGTCTGCGCGCGGACATGTACGTCGGCCAGCCCGTCCTCGTCGCTGACCATCTGAACCTGACCGGCCGCTCGCCCCTGGTCGGCCCGGCGTTCACCGACCTGACCGACGCCTATTCCCCCCGGCTACGGACGCTTGCCCGCGAGGTCGATCCCACCCTGACCGAAGGGGTGTATGCGGGACTGCCCGGTCCGCACTTCGAGACACCCGCGGAGATCCGCATGCTGCGGCTCCTGGGAGCCGACCTGGTCGGCATGTCGACCGTGCACGAGACGATCGCGGCACGGGCCGCCGGAGCGGAGGTGCTGGCCCTGTCCCTGGTCACCAACCTCGCGGCGGGGATGAGCGGCAAGCCGCTGGATCATCTCGAGGTGCTGACCGCGGGGGCCGCCGCCGCGGAAC
Organism: Frankia sp. CeCAU1; assembly: GCF_977971845.1. Lineage (NCBI taxonomy): Bacteria > Bacillati > Actinomycetota > Actinomycetes > Frankiales > Frankiaceae > Frankia > Frankia sp. CeCAU1. The sequence continues at coordinate 16,425 of NZ_CDWWXA010000056.1, forward strand.
GCCTGGGTATCCTGCTCGCCGACATCGTCACCCGGCTGTAGGACCGCGGCGGAACCGCGATGCCGTCCGCGTCCCGACCAGGCCCGACGTCCCGACCAGGCCCGACGTCCCTGCCCAGCCCGCTCGCCGAGCAGGTCGAGGCCTGGCTGAACGATGATCCGGATCCCACCGACCGGGCCGAACTGGCCCGACTGCGCGACGGCGCGGGTCACGATGCCACGCTGCTCGCGGAACTGACCACACGTTTCCACGGACCGCTGCGGTTCGGCACAGCCGGGTTGCGCGGGCCACTGCGCGCCGGTCCAGCCGGCATGAACACCGCAGTGGTGCGCCGCGCCGCCGCCGGACTCGCCACCTGGCTCACGAGCAGGGCGGCACCGGCGGCACCAGCACCGGCACCACCAGCACCACCAGCACCAGCACCGGCACCGGCACCGGCACCGGCGGCACCGAAGCCGGATCCGGCCACGGCCGGGAGCTCCATAAACACCGCACCGGGCTCGGCCGCGGCCCCGAATTCCTCGACGGCGACCGTCGTCGTCGGCTACGACGCCCGGCATCGCAGCGAGGCGTTCGCCCTCGACAGCGCCCGGGTGTTCGCCGGTGCCGGATTGCGGGCGCTGGTACTCCCCAGGCCGCTACCCACTCCGGTGCTGGCCTTCGCCGTGCGCAGGCTGGGCGCGGACGCCGGTGTGATGGTCACGGCCAGCCACAATCCGGCCACCGACAACGGCTACAAGGTCTACCTGGGTGATGCTTCCTCTGACGCCGCGAGGGGAGCGCAGCTCGTGGCTCCGGCGGACCGTGAGATCGAAGGAATGATCGCGGCTGCCGGCCCCGCCCGGGCGATCCCACTCGCCGAGACCTGGCGGAGACTCGATGCGGATGTCGTCGACGACTACATACACGCGGCGGCCACGGCCGGCCGGGCAGCCACAGCCACAGCCACAGCCACAGCCACCAACCTACGCACAGACGTGACCACAGACGCGGCGGCCCTGACCGTTGCGTACACCCCGTTGCACGGTGTCGGCGCAGGCGTTCTCGGCGCCGTGTTCACCGCCGCGGGTCTCGCCGCACCCAAGGTCGTCCACGAGCAGGCCGAACCCGATCCGGAGTTTCCGACAGTCCAGTGGCCGAACCCCGAGGAGGCGGGGGCGATGGACCGGGTTCTGGCACTCGGCGAGCGCATCGACGCCGATCTGGTACTCGCCAACGATCCCGACGCCGACCGGTGCGCCGTCGCCGTCGGAGGGCGGCTACTCAGCGGCGACGAGGTCGGTCTGCTTCTCGCCGATCATGTCCTGCGCTCCCGCCCCGGTCCGGTGGCGACCACCATCGTCAGCTCCTCCGGTCTGCGTGCGCTGGCCGCCGAGGTCGGCGTTCCTTACGCCGAGACGCTGACCGGATTCAAGTGGATCATGCGTACGGACGCGCGGCTGGTCTTCGGCTACGAGGAGGCACTCGGCTACGCCGTCGCCCCGGAGCTGGTCCGCGACAAGGACGGCATCACCGCCGCCCTCGCCATCGCCCTGGTCGCCGCGCGGGCGAAGCGACGAGGCCGGACCTTGCCAGACCTGCTCGACGAGTTGTCCGCACGACTCGGTGTCCATCTCACGGGGCAACGCTCGGCGCGCTTCGACGACGTCACCCAGATCGACGAGACGATGCACCGCCTGCGGGCCCAGCCGCCGACCAGCCTCGCCGGGCGTCCCGTCACCGCAGTCCGTGACCTGCTGGCCGGCGGACGGGACGGGGACGCACCGGCGGGAGGCATCCCCCCTCGACCCGCACGCCCCGTGGACCGCGCCGACGCGGCGCATCCGGTTCTGCCACCCGCCGACGTGCTCATGCTGTTCCTCGACGAGGACCGGGTGATCTTCCGCCCGAGCGGGACCGAACCCAAACTGAAGGTGTACCTCGAGACCGTGGAGCCGGTGCCGGGGCATGCCGTCGACGCGGTGCCCGCAGCTCGGGACCAGGCCGCGGCACGCCTGCTCCACCTGCATACGGCCGCGGGCAATCTGCTCGACGGACGCGACGGAGATCACATCTCGCCGAAGATCCGATCACCCGCGTCGCCGAGCCCGGGCACAATATAGGCCGTCTCGTTCAATCTCTCGTCGACCACGGCGGTCACAATGGTCAGGTCCGCCGTGCCGACCGCAGGGCCACCGGATTCCAGCGCCGCAAGGCCCTCCGGTGCTGCCACCACGGAGACCACGGTGACGCCCCGCGCCCCGCGGTCGGCGAGCAGCCGCAGACAGTGCAGGGCCGAACCGCCGGTGGCGAGCATCGGGTCGAGCAGCAGCACCGGGCGGCCGGCCAGATCGCTGGGCACCGCCTCCAGGTAGACCGTGGGTTCGAAGGTCGTCTCGTCGCGGGAGAGCCCGATGAACGCGGTGTGGGCGTCGGGAAGCAGGTTGAGCGCCGCCGGCAGCATGCCGAGCCCGGCCCGCAGCACCGGGACGACGACCGGCTCCGCGGCCAGCCGCGCCCCGGAGGTCGTGGCCAGCGGAGTCGTGACGGCGACCGGCATCGTCGGCAGCGTACGGGTCGCCTCGTACACGAGCATCATCGCCAGGTCGTACAGGACGGGCCGGAACCGGGAGCGGGGCGTGCGCTCGTCCCGCAGGACGGTCAGCGACGAGGCCGCGAGGGGATGGTCGACGATGTGCAGCTGCACGGAAGGACTCCTCGTACGCGAAGCCGGGCGATCGGCAATGATGCAACGTATGACAACGGCTCCGGCAGGATCGGACCGTCCCGGCGAGGAACCCGAGAAGTCCCCCTCCCGACCGGCCGCCGGCGCTCGCCCCACGCTGCGGCGCGCCGAGGTGGCCCGGATGGTCGACCACACGCTGCTACAGCCGTCCGCCACCGGCGAGGAGATACTCGCGCTGTGCGGGGAAGCTGCCAAGCTGGGTGTCGGTGCCGTCTGTGTGGCGCCGACCCATGTCTACCTGGCCGCCGCGAGTACCCGACGGGACCGCGGTGAGGTCAGGCCGGCCTTCGGCGTCGCCTCTGTCATCGGCTTTCCGCACGGCACGCACCTGACCGTCATCAAGGCCGAGGAGGCGCGGCGGGCGGTCGCGGACGGCGCCACGGAGATCGACATGGTCATCGACATCGCCAACGCGATGGACGAGAACTGGCGAGCGATCGAAACCGAAATCACCGAGGTCCGGCTGTCGGTGCCGCCGGACGTCGTACTCAAGGTCATCCTGGAGACAGCCCTGCTGCCGGACGAGAGCATCGTCGCCGCCTGCCGGGCAGCGGAGGCCGGCGGCGCCGAGTTCGTCAAGACCTCCACCGGTTTCCACCCGGCCGGCGGGGCCAGCGTGCGCGCAGTGCGGGCGATGGCGGCGGCCGTGGGTGGCCGGCTCGGCATCAAAGCCTCGGGCGGCATCCGCACCACCGAGAAGGCGATCGAGATGATCGAGGCCGGCGCGACCCGGCTCGGGCTGTCCGCCTCCGCGGATGTGCTCGCCGGCTTTCCCAGGTGACCGGCTTCCCCGGATGATCTGCCGGAGCTCCACCCAGCCCATCCGACCGGTTCACGGCCACGGACTGAACCGCCGCCGACGGCCACAGCCGAGATCTGACGGCTGGCCCACGCCCCCGGCCACCCAGCAGCCAGACAGATGATCATCAACAAGCCCGCAGGCCTGCATCAGAGCATAGGCGGTGGTCGGACCGACGAAGACGAACCCCGCCGCGCGCAGCCCCTTGGCGAGCGCCACCGACTCGGGGGTCTTCGCCGGCACGTCGGCAAGGGTGGCCGGCGCCGCCCGCCCCGTCGGCTCCGGCTGGAACGACCAGATCAGTTCCTCCAGAGGATGGTCGAGCGTAAGGACGGCGCGGGCGTTGGCGATCGTCGCCTCGATCTTGCGACGGTTTCGGACGATGCCGGCGTCGGCGAGCAACCGGTCGACATCCGCGGAACCGAACGCGGCCACGGCTGCCGGGTCGAATCCGGCGAACGCCGCCCGGAACGCCGGCCGCTTGCGCAGGATCGTCAACCACGACAGACCGGACTGGAACGCCTCCAGGGTCAGCCGCTCGAACAGACCGACCGTGTCCCTGACCGGACGCCCCCACTCGTAGTCGTGGTAGGCGACGTACTCCGGCGTGGACAGACCCCACGGGCATCGCGGGCAACCATCGGCTCCCACCACGACATCCGAGGCGGGCCTCACCGGGACATCCGAGGCGGGCCTCACCGGGACATCCGAGGCGGGCCTCACCGGCCCGGACGTCCCGGACCCGGAGATCCCGCTACCGAGCAGATCGGGTTCAGCGCCCGGCGGACCGCCGCTCAGCGGACCGCCGCTCATCAGGCTGACTCCGCGGAGACGAGCTCCGCATAGCCCGGCTTGATGACGTTGTTGATGAAATCGAGCCGCCGGTCGAAGGGCAGGAAGGCGGACTTCATCGCGTTGAGGGTAAGCCAGCGGATGTCGGACCAGCCGTAGCCGTTGACGTCCACGAGGGTCGCGAACTCACTCGACAGCGACACGCCGCTCATCAGCCTGTTGTCCGTGTTGACCGTGACCCGGAACTGCAGCCGGCGAAGCAGCCCGATGGGGTGCCGCTCGATGCTCGGCGCGGCTCCGGTGTGCACGTTCGACGAGGGACACATCTCCAGCGGCACCCGGACGTCGCGCACGTAGTTCGCGAGATCACCGAGGATCGCCCTACCGTCCGGATCGACCGTGATGTCATCGACGATGCGCACTGCGTGCCCCAGCCGATCGGCGTTGCACCACTGCACGGCCTCCCAGATCGACGGCAGGCCGAACGCCTCGCCCGCATGGATCGTGAAGTGGCCGTTCGCCCGCTGGATGTATTGGAAGGCATCCAGGTGACGGGTGGGCGGATTACCCGCCTCGGCGCCCGCGATGTCGAACCCGACCACGCCGGCATCGCGCCACCGGACCGCGAGCTGCGCGATCTCCAGCGAACGGGCCTGATGGCGCATCGCGGTGAGCAGGGCGCGAAGGTGCAGCGGTGTGCCGGCCGAACCGGCTCGGAACCCGTCAAGCACGGCCTCGACCACCGCGTCCAGGGACAGCCCGCGCTCGAGGTGCAGCTCGGGTGCGAACCGCACCTCGGCGTAGACGACGCCGTCGGCCGCAAGATCCTCCGCGCACTCCCGCGCCACCCGCATGATCGCATCCTGGGTCTGCATCACCCCCACCGTGTGCCGGAACGTCTCCAGGTAGCGGACGAGCGAACCGCTGTGCGCGCCGCCACGGAACCAGGTGCTCAGGGCGTGGACGTCCGTGGTCGGCAGATCGCGGTAACCGGTCTCGTCGGCGAGCTCTACCACCGTGGCCGGCCGGAGCCCGCCATCAAGATGATCATGAAGCAGTGCCTTCGGTACCCGGCGGATATCCTCGACCGTGATCGCCGGGGACCGTGCGTCGTTCGTCATCATGTCCTCCGTCATCGTCTCGACGGTAGGCCACGGGTACGACAGAACAGCGACGGCACGATGACGATCCGGACCGCCGGGACCGGTTCAGCTGATGTGATCGAGGACAAGCGGTGTGCTCGGGGGTGGCGCCGCGGCGACCTCCACCGCTCCCGCCAGGGCCTCCCGGGCCCGCTCGACGCTGGCCGGGTCATCGGTGTGCAGTTCCAGCAACGGCTCGCCGGCCGTGACCGGGTCACCGATTCCCACCCGCCACCGCACGCCCGCCGTCGCGGAGACCGCGTCCTCCTTGCGGACCCGGCCCGCGCCAAGCCGCCAGGCCGCCAGGCCGACCGCTCGGGCGTCCAGGCGGTGGAGATAGCCGGTCGCCGGCGCGGGGACGGTCTCGACATGACTCGCAGCCGGAAGCGGCGCGTCCGGATCGCCGCCCTGGGCCGCGACCATCGCCCGCCACACCGCAAAAGCGTCCCCGGCAGCCAGCACCTGCGCGGGATCATGAAGAGCACCGGACCGGTGGCCGAGTTCGGCGGCGACGAGGTCGATCATCACCCTGGCCAGCGCGACGGTGACCTCCACCAGATCCGCCGGCCCACCACCACGGAGGGTCTCCACGGCCTCGGCCACCTCCAGCGCATGCCCGGCGGTCCGGCCGAGGGGATGGTCCATCCCGGTCAGCAGGGCCTCGGTGCGGACCCCGGCGGCAACGCCGATCCGGACCATCGTCCGGGCGAGCTCACGGGCCTCATCCACCGACGTCATGAAGGCCCCGGAGCCGACCTTGACGTCCAGGACCAGCGCCGACGTGCCCTCGGCGATCTTCTTGCTCATGATCGACGATGCGATGAGCGGGATCGACTCGACGGTTCCGGTGACGTCCCGCAGCGCGTAGAGCCGGCGATCGGCCGGGGCGAGGCCGGCACCCGCGGCGGCGATCACCGCACCCACCTCGGCGAGGAGCTCACGCATCCGGGTGGCCGACAGATCCGCCCGCCAGCCGGGGATCGCCTCCATCTTGTCCAGCGTTCCACCGGTGTGACCGAGCCCCCGCCCGGCGAGCTGTGGGACCGCGGCCCCACAGGCTGCGACCAGCGGCACCAGCACGAGCGAGACCTTGTCGCCGACCCCTCCGGTGGAGTGTTTGTCGACGGTGGGACGTCCCACACCGGTCAGATCCAGGCGCTCCCCACTGTCGATCATTGCGGCGGTCCAGCGGTCCAGCTCGGCGGGAGTCATCCCGCGCCACACCACCGCCATCAGGTACGCCGACATCTGCTCGTCGGCAACCAGGCCCCGGGTGTAGGCGTCGACGAGCCAGTCGACGGCCCGGGGATCGACGGGTCGACCGTCCCGCTTGGCCCGGATCAGATCGACGACGTCGAAGCTTCCGCTCACGCGACACCCGGCAGATCGTGCGGTCCGAACGCTGCGGGGAGCAGGTCCGCGATGGTGCGCACGCCGTCGCCCATGGCGACGAGCAGATCCGGCCCGCCGTGCTCGTAGAGCAGCTGACGGCACCGTCCGCAGGGCGCCAACGGCGCACCGTCGGAGTCGACGCAGGCGAACGCCAGCAGCCGACCACCGCCTCTGGCGTGCAGCGCCGAGACGAGACCGCATTCGGCGCACAGCCCGAGGCCGTAGGACGCGTTCTCGACATTGCAGCCGACGACGATCCACGGGTCGTCACCGGTGGCACGTCCGGCGGCGTCCGGCAGATCCACGACCAGTGCGGCAGCACCAACCCGCAGACCCGAGTAGGGCGCGTAGGCACTCTGTGCGACACGGACAGCAGCGTTCCGCAACCGCTCCCAGTCTTTGTCGTTCACACTCCACCCCATGTCCGTGGTCCGTTCGGTCGCTGTCGCCAGCATGCCCGACCCCCCACGATCCGGCCACGATGTGATCCCATGGACGCGGGCCCCACCGGCGATCGGAAGGGACGACGGGATGGCAGGCGAGTCCCCGGACAATCCGGGTTCGGCCAGGGCGGTGACCCTCGTCGGGGGACGGTACCGGCTCGACGGGGTCATCGGACGCGGCGGATTCGGCGTCGTGCACCGGGCCACCGACGAGCTGCTCCAGCGCGTGGTTGCAGTCAAGGAAGTACGGCTGCCGCTCGGGGAGAACGCGGACGAACGCGGCCTGACCCGCGAGCGGGTCCTGCGCGAGGCGCGCGCCGCCGGTCGGCTGCATCATCCCGGTGCCGTCGCCGTCCTCGACGTCATCGACGATGGCGAGCTGCCCTGGATCATCATGGAATACGTTGACGGCCGGTCCCTCGGCACGATCATCAACGATCGCGGACCGCTGCCGGTCGAGGAGACGTGCCGGATCGGCGTCAGCCTCGCCTACGCCCTGGAGGCCGCGCACCGGCTCGGCGTGGTGCACCGCGACGTCAAGCCGAGCAACGTGCTGGTGACCGCGGACGGCCGGGCCCGGCTGACCGACTTCGGCATCGCGGTCAGCCAGGGGGATCCCCGGCTGACCAGCACCGGGATGGTGATGGGCTCCCCCGCCTACCTGCCGCCGGAACGCGCCCGTGGCGATGCCGGCAGCGCCGCGGGGGACCGGTGGGGACTGGGCGCCACGCTGTTCACCACCGTCGAAGGTTACCCGCCCTTCACCGGCGGTGACCCGATTTCGGTGCTCGCTGCCCTGGTTCAGGGACGACGCCAGCCCTTCCGGCTGGCCGGACCGCTTGTACCGGTGATCGACGACCTGATGGCCCCGCACGAGGCGAGCCGACCACCGCTCACCGTCGTACGCAGGCGACTGCGCGAGATAGTCGAACGAGATGCGGTCCGCCGGCCCTCGCGTCCTTCTCGGCCCACTCGCCCCCGCTCATCGACACGTACCACCTCCCCGGCCGCACGGGCCGTACCGACCACACCGGCCGAGTCCGCCACCGCAGCATCCGCGGCCGCGACCCCCGCAGCCACAACCCCCGCAGCCACGATGCCCGCAGCCACGATGCCCGTGCCGCCCAGAGCACCGGAAACACCGGAAACACCCGTCGGCGCCGCACCGGCACAGGTCGCCGAGACCGTCCTCGCCACGTCACCCGCCCACCCCTCACCTCCCGAGGAGGCCACCGAAGCCGTCCCCTCCGGCGACGTCACCGGGTTCCCGGAGACCGAGACCCGGTCGGAGACCAGTGCCGTCTCCGGGATCAGTGCCGTCCCGGCACCGGTGGCCGCCCTGACCACGCCGGGCGCCGAGACGCGCCAGGACACCGAGACGCGCCAGGACACCGAGACGCGCCAGGAGGCCACGCCGTCGCGGACACCTCGGTCCCGTCCCACCGGGCCGTTGGAGCGCATGCACTCGATCGACCGGATGCGTGCCCTGGGCGGAATCCCGGCCCGGGCCCGGCTCATCGGCCGAGGGCACGGCAACGGTCTCACCGGCGGCGACGTCGAACTGGCTAATCTCTTCGCCACTGCCGCACCGGCCTCCCCGCCGTCGACCGCCCGGCTGCGGCCGGCGCCCGACGGGCCGGCGGGAATCGGGCCGGCGGAAGATCCGCCACGCGACCCCGGCGCCGGTGATCGACGCCGCGTGACCATCGCCGTGGCGACGCTCGTGGCGCTGGTCGCCGCCGCGATCATTGGCATCGTGATCGTGGTGACAGGGGGCCCGGACGACAGGAGCCGCGACACCTCGGCCAACCAGACCGGCGGCATCTCGGCGCCGACCGGAGCCGACGGGTCGGCCCTGGCGGATCCGGCGGCGGCCGGGGACCCCGTCGCCCGGGAAACCACCCCGGTCGCGGGCCCGCCTGGCTGGGTGTCCTACGTCGATCCCACCGCCGGCTGGTCCGTGGCGTACCCCTCGGACTGGCAGCGCCGTGAGGGGCCCGGCGGACCCGGAAACGTCGACTTCGTGGACCCGGCTACCCGGTCCTTCCTACGTGTCGGTAGCGTCAGGCAAGCAAACACCTCTGCCATCGGCGACTGGCAACGCAACGAGGCCGGCTTCCGGCAGAGCGTGCGGGATTATCGGCAGATACGGCTGGCTCCCAGCGATGGTGGGGATGGCACCAACCAGGCCGACTGGGAGTTCGGGTACCGCGGGTCGGACGGGGTCATGGTGCATGTGCTCAACCGGGGTGCAATTCGCAACGGCCACGGATATGCCCTGTACTGGCATACCAGGGAGGATCTGTGGCTGCAGGATCAACCGTTGGTGCGCCAGCTGTTCGCCACCTTCCGGCCCGGTCCGTGATGTCGGCCATCGATGGATTTGCGGTGCCCGTAGTGTTCGGAAAGATGCGGGCCGTCCGGCGCGCGCATCAGTCCATCTGTCAGACTTGACACGATGGCTAAATCGGCAAGCGTGCCCCCGGACACCTCCCGGCATGGCACACCTCGCTACGTAGCGCAACGCTACCGGCTCGACGCGCCCATCGGGCGTGGTGGAGCCGGTGTCGTCTGGCGCGGTGAGGACGAACTACTCCAGCGTCCGGTCGCCATCAAAGAGATCCTCGTGCCGATGGCCGGCGCGCAGAACGAGCGCGACGCGATTCGGGCCCGGGTTCTTCGCGAGGCCCGCGCCCTGGCCAGGCTGCACAGTCCCGCCATCGTCTCGGTGTACGACGTGGTCGAGGAACATCAGCGGCACTGGATCATCATGGAACTCGTCGACGCGGACAGCCTCGGCGATGTGATCCGCAACCAGGGCCCGCTGCCTTTCGACCAGGTCGCCGCGATCGGGCTGGCGCTGACCGACGCGCTCGCCGCGGCTCATTCGGCGGGCGTGCTCCACCGCGACGTCAAGCCCGGGAACGTCCTGCTCGGGCGGGACGGCCGGGTGCGGCTCACCGACTTCGGCATCGCCGCGACCGAGGGCGACGTGACCCTGACCGGCGCTGGGGCCCTGGTCGGCTCCCCGGCCTACATCGCTCCCGAGCGGGTCCGGGGCTCCTCCGGTACTCCCGCGAGCGACCTGTGGGGGCTCGGCGCGACGCTGTACTCGGCCGTCGAGGGTCAGCCGCCGTTCGAGGGCCCGGAGACCTACGCCGTACTGACCGCCGTGGTCGAGGGCCGCCGGCGGGCCTTCCGGCTAGCCGGTCCGTTGCGCAACCTGCTCAGTGACCTGATGGACCGGCCGGCCGAGGAGCGGCCCGACGTGACGGAGATCCGCCGGCGGCTGATCCCGATCGCGCGCAATGCGAATCCGGTACCGGCTTCGGTCATGCACGCCCGTCCTCGGACTGACGAGGAGACGGACGCGAGTTCCGTCGACGTCGGCCTGGAGAACCTCGACGACCCGGCCGAGCCGGCAGCAGGCGCCGGACCGGCCGCGGATTCCCGGTCGGGGTCGAGCGGCGGTGTCGCCGGGACCGCGGGAGTCCAGGCGGGCGAGGCAGCTTCGGCGGCCGGGGGAGACCAGGGGGCTGTCCCGGGCCCGGGGAACCGCCTGACGAACCGCCCGGCGTCCGCCGCCGCGCCGCCCGTCCCCGCTGACCGCGACGTCACCGTGGATCCCCTGCTCAACCCCCTTGGCGGGGCCGCCGTGGCGGCCGCGGGCGCTGCCGGGTCGCGCACCGGTCGCAGGGAACCCGACCGCACCGGCCCATCGAACCGCGTGATCCCGCCGGATCGGACCACGCCGCAGAACCGCGCAGCACCGCCCGGCCGGACGCGGCCCGACCCCGACCACGAGGCGCCGACCAGCATCGGGCTCAACAGCGTGGCGGGGCCTTCGGTGGACGACGACGTGACCCGCATCGGCGCGGTCACCCCCGTGTCGGCGACCTCCGACCTGGATCTGTTCGACGACGACAATCACGCCGCCGGGCTGTTGCCCCTCGGCGAGGCTCGGCGCCGCGCCGAGCCTGCCCGCCACGACGGACACGGTCGCGGACCGGGCGACCCCCAGCGGCGTCGGCAGCGGACGATCGCGGTCGTGGCCGGAGCGGCCATGCTCGTGATGGGCGCGGCCATCGCCCTGACCGTCGGGCTGACCTCCGGCGGCTCGACCCCCGGGCCGAACGATGTCACCGCGCAGCAGACCACGCCACCGCCCATCGCGACCATCGCTTCATCCCCCCCGGCCGTGACTTCACGATCCGCCGCGTCTGAGGTCGTCGCCCCGGACTCCCCGCGCTATAC
>NZ_CDWWXA010000057.1:0-12982 GCF_977971845.1 Frankia sp. CeCAU1
CGGCGACCCTGGACTCCCGGGCCGCTGTGACCCGCTCCGCGGCCACGCCCATCACCCTGCCGGCGCTACTCGACCGCGTCGCTGCCCATGCGGCGACGTTGACCTCCGGTCTACCGGCAGGACAGTCTCGCCGGGTCGATCCGCCGGATGGCGCATCATCTTGCCCACCGGGACCTGCATCCCACCCCCCGGGCCCGCGGTGGGGGCGAACGGTGCGCAGGCCAGGCCGAGGTCGGGGCCGACTCGGTCGTCCACCTCCTGGGCCGTGTCGCCGGTTTCGACGTGTCCGACCTGCACTTCCCCCGGTTCCGGACACGACGACGATCATCGCCGCGTTGACCCCGATTCTCACAGCCGCCCGCCCAGCGCTGGCCGCGGCGACCGGCGCCTCCCCCGCCGCGATCCGCGAGCAGATCCGCGCCGCCCAGAACCTGGCCGAACAAGCCATGGTCCTTGCCTCCGCCGAACCCGCGGCCGTCGAGGCGGCCGCACCGCTCCCACCGCACAGCCCACCCGCGCCAACGGGCACGCTGGACTCCAACAGCCCTACCGACACCGTGGGAGGCCCCGATGCCCGCAGCCCTCTCCCCGCTGGCCCGCCAGCTCCGTCAAGAGATCCAGGCCTGGCTCGACGCGAACGACCCGCAGATAGCAGCGGAGCTGGCCGGGCATCCGTACGGGACGCCGATCCTGGACCGGGCGGCGATCGCGGCCGCGAACAGTCTGCGCCGTGGCGAGAAGATACAGCAGGCCCCGGACCTGGCCGACCCGGCGAAGGGCGACCTGTCCTATCTACTGGAGGGGATGGACGCCCCGGGGGCGCTGCGCCCGGCGGTGGTAGCGAACCTGGCCGGGGACCAGGGCTTCTGGTGACGCGCAAGCACCTCGTCAGCACAGCAGCGAGCGCTGCACTTGCCGCCGGGCTGGCCCTGACCGGCGCAGCACCGGCCCGGGCAACTACCGCCCACGTCGCCCGCAGCGTGGCCACTCCCGACTCCCGCGCCTCCTACCGGCTGTGGACCCAGCGCGGATACGGGTACGCCGACGTTACCAAGACCTGGTCTGCCCAAAAGGGCTACCCGGGCTTCTACCATGGCACCGTCTCAGGCTGGGTCTACCATTACCACGCTCCCGCCAACCGCAAGGTCGCGGTACAGGTAAGCGCCGACGGCCGTGTTTTTCCCCCGGATGGCGCGACATCGAGCTACCGGTACTTCTCCGTCAAGTACGCCTACACCAAGCGGGTTCTGGTCCGCGCCTGCCTGTACCGCTCCGGCGCCAAGGGCGTGTCCTTCTGCGGCCCCTGGAAGTGACCAGCGGGCATTCCCCGTTGGCCGCCGTGTTGGCCGCCGTCAACTCCGCGCTCCGCGCGTCCTGCGACGCGCTGCCCGCGGCCAGGTGCGCGATCCACACCGGCCCGGTGAACCCGGGACGGGACGCCCGGGCGTGGAGTGGGTAGGACTGTTGGGGTGGACGGGCGGGCCTCGCGTCCTCCTGCCCGACGATTAGCGTTAGCGTCGTTGTGCCTGCTCAGGGGCGGATGCGCCGGCTGGCCGCAAGGAGCGCCAGCGCCGCGACCTGCACGGCGGCGGTGACGGCGATGAGGGCGGGGATGGACAGGTCGTAGAGCGCGCCGGCCAACGCGCCGCCGGCGGCGGTGGTCGCGCCGACCACGCCGGCGAAGACGCCGTAGGCGCTGGCCCGGCGGGCGGGCGGGACGAGGTCGGCGACGGTGGCCCGCAGGGTGGATTCCTGCACGCCGATGGCCGCTCCCCACACCAGCGTCCCGGCGACGGCCAGCGCGGGGGTGTTGGTGAACGCCAGCGCCGGGACGGCGGCGGCCAGCGGCGGCAGCACGGCGAGCACACCGGGGCCGTGGCGGTCGTAGGCCCAGCCGGTCGCGAGCGCGGCGAGGGCGTCGACGCCCATGGCCGCGGCGTACACTACAGGCACCGCGGCCACCGGCAGCAGGCCACGGGTGACCGCGTGGAAGGACAACACGCCGAACGTCGCCAGCCCGGTGGTGGTCGCGGCCGTGAACCCGGCATACGTCCAGAACGCCCGGGGTAGTCGGGCCCGGGGCGCGGCGGCCGGGGCCGGGCCGGTACGGGGGACGGGCACGGCCGGCGGCTCGTCCGGCTCGTAGCCGGCCGGGTCGGGCACGCGGGCCCGCAGCCAGAGCAGAACAGCAAGGACGCCCAGGCCGGGCAGGGCCAGGACGCCGAGCGCCGGGCCGTAGCCGGCGCCGGAGGCGAGCACCGCGGCGACGAGCAGCGGCCCGGCCAGCGCGCCGAGCTGGTCCATCGCCTCGTGCACGGCGAACCCGCGGCCCCGGCCGGTGGCGGCGGTCGCGTGGGAGAGCAGTGCGTCCTTGGCCGGGCTGCGAACCGCCTTCCCGACCCGTTCGGCGATCACCAACAGGCCGGCCGCCCACAGCACGCCGGTCACGCCGAGCAGGGGCACGGCGGCGACGGTCAGCGTGTAACCGGCGATCGTCCACGCCCAGAACCGGCCGGTGCGCTCCGCCAGCGGCCCGCAGACCAGCCGGGGCAGCAGCGCCGCGGCCTCGCCCACCCCGGTGACGACACCGACCACGACCGCCGACGCTCCGAGGGAGGCCAACAGCGGCCCGGTGACCGACCGGGCGCCTTCGTAGACGACGTCCGCCAGCATGCTGACCACGCCGAAGACCAGGACAAACCGCCGCGGCCGTAGCCTGACCGCGGCGGCGGGCGCTGTGCTCGTGCCGCCGTGCGCCGGTCGGATCACCCCCACACCGCCCGCGCCAGGGCCGCGCCGAGAGCGGCGGCGCCGAACGCGGCGAGCACACTGCCGGCGACGTTGGCCGCGGCCAGCAGCCGGGCGCCGTCCTCGGCCAGCCGCAGCGTTTCGTAGGAGAACGTCGAGTAGGTGCTCAACGCCCCGCACAGCCCGGTCCCCACCAGCGACACCACCTGCTCCGACGCCACCCACGCCGGCGGCGCGCCCGCGCCCGCGGCGCCGGCGACCAGGCCGAGGAGCAGACTGGCCGTGACGTTGACGGTGAACGTACCCCAGGGAAAGACCGTGTCGTGTCGGGTCTGCACCGCCCGGTCGGTCAGATAGCGCAGCGGCGCACCGGCCGCGGCCCCGGCGATCACCAGCAGCCAGTTCACCGACTCGCCTCCCGGCCGACGTAGCGGATCACTTCGACCTCGTCGAGGATGACCAGCCCCTCGGTGACGAGTTCATCGAGTTGCGGGAGGAAGGCCCGTACCCGTTGCTCGTCATCGACGATGACCACCGCCACCGGCAGGTCCTCGCTCAGCGACAGCAGCCGGGCGGTGTGCACGATCGAGGATGCGCCGAACCCCTCCACGCCCCGGAACACGCTCGCCCCGGCCAGCCCGGCGCGGTGCGCCCGGTGCACGATCTCGCTGGCCAGCGGCCGGTGATGCCACACGTCGCTCTCCCCGACGAACACCGTCAGCCGCAACGCCCGGCCGCTCAACCTCATCACGCCCGCCTTCCCGCGACCCGTCGCGTCCTCGCCACGAACCATCGCATCGCAGCCGCCGCCGCCCACACCGCGCCCAGCGCGGCGAGGACGCTCAGCACCAGGTACGCCAGTGCCAGCCCGGTCCGCCCGCCGTCCACCAGCCGCTGCGCGTCGAGCGCATACGTGGAGAAGGTGGTGAACCCGCCCAGCACCCCGGTGCCCAGGAACGGGCGGACCAGCGGATGCACCGTCCGCACGTCGGTGATCAGCACCATCAGCACACCGATCGCCGCGCAACCGGCCGTGTTCACCGCCCAGGTGGTCCACGGGAACGTGCCCGGCATCGTCGGCCACACCAGCGACGCCCCGTACCGGGCACATGCCCCCACCGCCCCACCGGCCGATATCACCGCCAGCAGCAGGACCGCGACCGGCGCGTGACGAAGCTGCCGGCGCCGCACCGGGACAGGCCCATCACCATCAGGGCTGGTGCCATCAGGGTCGGTCGGTGCACCGACCGTCTGCTCGGTGTCGTCCACGCCCGCCCCCTACCTGCGCGACACCCGGGCCAGCCAGGCATGACTTGTCACAGGTAGGGACCGTTGGCGGCGCGCTGCCGCGGTTCGGGTCCGGCGGGCCCCACCGCCGCGCGGTGACCGAAAGCCGCCGCCGTCACACCATACCGGCTTCACTGCCACCGGTTCACCGCCACCGGTTCACCGCCACCGGTTCACCGCTACCGCCGGACGTCGTCAGCCCCCACCAGGATGCCGGCAGCCGCCAGGCCGGGCGGGTGCCGGCCTGCCCGGCCTGGCGTGCTCAGGCGGCAGGCAGGAGTTCCCCGATGAGTTTTTCGACGCGGGCGCGGATGTCGTCGCGGATGGGTCGGACGGCGTCGAGATCCTGGCCGGCGGGGTCGTCGAGTGCCCAGTCCTCGTAGCGGATGCCGGGGAAGACGGGGCAGGTGTCGCCGCAGCCCATGGTGATGACGACGTCAGAGGCCTCGACGGCGTCAACGGTGAGGATTTTCGGGGTTTCGGCGGTGATGTCGATGCCGACCTCGGCCATCGCGGCGGCGGCGACGGGGTTGATCCGGTCGGCGGGTATGGAGCCGGCAGAGCGGACCTCGATCTTCCCGGCGGCGAGACGGGTCAGCCAGCCGGCGGCCATCTGGGAACGGCCGGCGTTGTGGACGCAGACGAACAGCACCGAGGGCTTCGCAGACACGACGGTGTCCTTTCCGGTCGGGTTGCCCAGGTCGATCACGAGACACCTCCAGGAAGACGTGAAGGGGCGGCGCCGTTGGGTGCCACGGCGCTGTCCGGGTGGGTGAGCAGCACCCCGGCGGCCTGCGCCGGGCCGGCGGGAGTCGGCGGGTAGAGCAGCCGCACCAGCCCGTAGCCGACCGCGCCGCCCACCGCCTGGGCGGCGATGAACGCGGGCACCGAGGCGGGGGCGATCCCGGCGAAGGTGTCGGAGAACATCCGCCCGATGCTGATCGCCGGATTCGCGAAGCTGGTGGAACTGGTGAACCAGTAGGCCGCGCCGATGTAGGCGCCGACCGCGGCCGGTGCCCGCTCACCCCGCCCGGACCGCACCAGCGCGAAGATCAGCAGGATGAGGCCGGCGGTCGCGACGACCTCGGCGAGCAGATGCGCCCCGGACGCCCGGTGATGCGTGGAGATCGACACCGCCGACCGGTCGAATATCAGGTTCGCCAGCACCGCCCCGGCGACGCAGCCGAGGATCTGGGCGGGCAGGTAGGCGACGGCGTCCCGCCACGACAGCCCCCCAAACGCGGCGTCAACCACCGTGACCACCGGGTTGACATGCGCCCCGGACACCGGCCCAACCATCAGAATGATCGCGTAGAGGCCGGCGGCGGTCGCCGCGGCGTTCTCGACCAGCTGCAGGCCTGTCTGGTCCGGGCTGAGCTGCGCCGCGGCGATCCCCGACCCGACAACCAACGCGGCGAGCAGCATGGCGCCCAGCGCTTCGGCGGCCAACCGCCGCACCAGCGGCGGCCGGCCCTCCCCGTTGTCTGTCACCGTTCGCTCTCAGTGACCGGTGCCGGCGGTGGCCGGCTCGATCGTCACCGCCGGCACCGTGGGAGCGCACACCGGCCCACAGCCACACGCCGACCCGGGAGCACCCCCGGCCCCCGGTTCCACGGTGCGCAGCTGCGGGCCCGCGCCCTCGGCGATATCGGCGAGCACCGTGTAGATCTCCCACGGCGCACCGTCCGGATCATCCACCCACACCTTGTCCTGCAGCGCGTAGCAGCAGGCGGTGTTCTCCTCCACCGCCGTCACCAGCCCCGCCTCCCGCAGCCGGCTGGCGGCGGCCGAGACCTCCTGCGAGGTCTCGATCTCCACCCCGAGATGGTTCAACGCCCCCGCCACCCCCGCGCCGCGGGCGTCCGGGTTCTCGATCAGCACCAGCTTCAACGGCGGCACGTCGACGGCGAAGTTCGCATATCCCGCCCGCCGCTTCGCCGGCCCGACCCCGAACAGCGTCGTGTAGAACTCCACCGCCGCGTCCACGTCCGAGACGTTCAACGCCAACTGCACCCTGGCCATCCAGCCCACCCCTTACATCGACACCCATCTATGTTCTTGCGGGCCGAGGATGACCGCAAACATAGACGTCTGTCAATGGCTGGGGCATGTCGGCGGCACGGCGACCGCCTCCCCACCGGCGGGCCTCCCGGTCGTCGACCCGGTCATCACCCCCGCGGCGGCCGGCCCGCCCGGTCTCGCCGGGAGGATCTTCGCGTGCCGCGCTCCACTCGCCCGCGCCCCGCTGTGCGCCGACCGGGGCCGGCGACCGTTACGCCGGCCCGCGCACCGGCGAAGTCGTCGCCTTTCCGGATAATCCTCACGGTGAGCCTGAATCGCAAAGGCCATGAATCGCAAAGGCCCTGAATCACGAAGACGCTGAATCGCGCAGACGCTGAATCGCGCAGACCGAGAGAAGACCGAGACTCAAGAGCCCGCCGCTGTCGGGACGTCAGGGCAGATCGTACCGCGCTTCGGGAGTATCAGGTCGACCAGGTAACGCTCGACAGCCTGGCGGACGCAGCCACTGTCCTGGAAGTAGGCGGTGTGCGTGTAGGAGCGCCATGTCAACAGCACGCTGTTGGCGAGTTGACGGGCGAGGGACACAGCCCCGGAGTAGGGCGTTGCCGGGTCGCCGGTGCTGCCGACGAGGAGAATCGGCGCAGCGCCGGTGGCGTGGAACGGTCCGGTGTAGCGGGAGGCAGCCTTAACCGGCCAGACCACACAGGCAAGGGCACCGAGACCAGAAAGCAAGCCGAAATGGGGACTCTCGCGGTTGAGTTCGTCAGCAAGTCGCTGGTAGGCGCCCACGGTCGGGAAGACCTTGTCGGCGCAGGTGATGGCCGTATGCGCGGCGATGGCCGTATGCGCGACATCGGCGCTGGTGGAGGTGCTGTACGGCAAGGGGAGGATGGCCCCGATCGGGTCCTGCGCTGCGAAGGAGAGCAGCTTGGAGCCGTCGTTGTTGTCGTCGGCCAGTGCCAATGCTTCCGCGAGCCGCGGCCACATGGCATGGGAGTACAGCGCGGACCGGACCCCGATCATGGCGGTCACCCAGTTGAGCGTGCGGGCGGCGCCGGTGTCCTTACCGCCGGCCGGGATCGGCTTCTCGATGAGCCGTTCGACCAGGCGGTCGAAGGCGCCGGCCGGGTCGCCGTGGCCGAAGCCACAGTTGGGCCGGGCCTTGCAGTCGGCGAGGAATGCGCCCAGCGCGGTCTCGAAGCCCTGCGCCATTCGGCGTAGGTCCTCCTGCGGTTGGTTCATCCACACGTTCGGATCTTCTACGCCGTCCAGCACCAGCGCCCGGATCCGGGTCGGGAACATGCTGGCGTAGGTGGCGCCCAGCACGGTGCCGTAGGATCCCCCGTAAGAGGTGATCTTGTCCTCGCCGAGCGCGGCTCGCAGCAGATCGAGATCCCGGGCCGCGGCCTCGGTCGACAGGTACGGCAGTTCAGCACCGCTGAACCGTACACAGCCCTGCGCCCACTGACGCCTGTCGTCAACCAGCTCCTGGTACACGTCGTCATCCTCACTCCCAGCGCGGGAAGCGCGGGAGTCGATCGCGAACGGGGAGGTGGCGGCCGGCGGATCATTATCCTGCCCGCTGCTGCAACGGACCGGCGCGCTCCCACCGACACCCCGCTGGTCGAACCCGACGATGTCGAAACGGTCGCGCAACGACGCGCCGAAGAAGCCCAGCCAGTCGCGGATGAACCCGACTCCCGACTGGCCCGGCCCACCGGCCAGCATCACCAGCGAGCCGATCCGCCGGTGTGGCTGGCGAGCCGGAGCACGGATCAACGCCAGGTTGATCGTGCCTGCGGCAGGCCTGGCGTGGTCCAACGGAACGGGCAGAGTCGCGCACTCCAACCCGTTCTCACACGGTTTCCAGGTTAGCTTTGTCCGGGTGGCCGCGGCGGCGGACCCAGACAAGCCCGACCCTGATATACCGGTCAGCAGCGGCAGGCTTACCGCAAGCACGGCAGCAAGGAATGGGCGTGGTATACGGGCTGATCGGGACGGGCGCATCTGGCCTCCGCTCTCCGGTTCGGTCGAGTGCGTGGCGCTTGCGCCCACCTGCCAGCATGAGCATGCATATAGGCCTCGTTCCAGGAACTCGCCCTCACCCGGCCGGGTGGCGTCAGCGAGCTTTACCGCCGGAAATGTCGCGCAGCCCGTACCCGAGGTAGGTGAGCGAGCGTCTGCCGAACCCTCCCGGCTCCCCTTTTCGTCTTCTCGCCGTGACGGCGGCGGCCACGACCCGCCCGCGGGCGCCAAGACGGGTGTTGGCCGCGGTGGAGCCGCCGGGCCGGTGTGCTGCCCCGTCCCCTCGTTACCGTCGCACGGCATGCCGTCGGGTGCGACCGGGGATTGACACATCGTGGTTCCTCACCAGCTCACCCTGGCCTGGCGCCGTGACGATCGGCGCTAGATCGTGACCGACTGCCACTCCCGCGGCCCTCACGGACCCGGCCGAGGCGACATCCGTCGTGCTCGCCCCATCCGGGCCGGACCAGCTCACGGGCGGAGATCCAACAGGCGCACCGGCTGACCCGCCCACCGGTCCGGCGCCGCCGTCGCGATCACCGCGCCCTCGGGACGCTCCGGGGCGGGCTCGGCCGCGTACCGCACGTGCGCCGGCGCCCACCCGGTATCACGGGCCACCGCGAGCGCGGCCGCCAGGTCCAGCTCCACGATCGTCACCGCGGGCAGCGCGGCGATGTGCTCGGCGGTCCCCGGCCGGGCCCGGTCCGCCTCCACCAGCGCACACGCCGGCGCGTACAGAAAGTGCCCCGGCCCGGTGTGAGCGCGTTGGATCAGCCGGGAGGCCAGCACGTTGCCGTAGCCGGCCGAGACCATCGCGGTCTCGTCCAGCACCACATGCAGCGCGTCGCTCACCGTCCCAACGCCCGTGCCAGCCGCCGGTCCAGCTCGGCGTCGGCCTGCGCGGCCTCCTCCTCCGTCGGGTCGTAACCACTCCACTCCCGCAGCACCGCCCGCGCCCGCTCGGCGCGCTCAGCCCGCTCCGCTGGCGTCAGCAGCGTGCTCGCCAACCGGGCCAGATACGCCCGCAACGACAGCCCCTCCGCCGCCGCCACCTCAGCCAGCCGATCCCGCGCCTCCGCCGGAATCCGCACATTCGCATCCGCCATGGACAGCCTCCTTCATGGACAGCCTCCTTTCACCTACCCCACAGGATACGGGTACGTTCGCGTACCCGTATCGAATCCCGGCTACCTGGTAGCGGCGGCCAGCCAGATCAGGGGCGCAGAACTGCCGGCCCGGCCAGCATTTTCGCTGTGATGATCGCGTTGGTGACGACAGTGAGGCAGCGGGCCTGGTCGGTCTGCTGCTCGGGCCCGGAAAGCCGCTACCCTCAAGGCCGTTATCCTCTGCTGCAACCGACCGGAGCGGGGGAAACGATCTTCACCTACGAGTTCGCCACGGTGGAATGGTTGTGGGACCAGGGGTCCATCCGGGTCAACATGCCCCGGGGTAAGGAGCGGATGTTCCCCGGCAGCTACGACGAGCTGGTCACGGTACTGTCCGACCTCGGCGGCCAGGGCTGGGACGTGGCCACGTGCGCGGCCACCGGGAACTGGCTGTTCTGGACGCTGCGGCGGCAACGCTGATGTCGGGCTGAATGGGACGGGGGTTGACGTGGCGAACCTGCGCGGCTCGCCAGCCGTGCCCGCGGCGGCGGGTCAGCAGAAGGCGACCATCTCGCGTAGCCACTCGCCCAGCTTGGCGATTTCGGTGGCCGACGCGGTGCCCAGCGGTGTGGACCGGGTGAACCGTTGGGTGGATACCGCCGTGATCTCCTCGGTGCGTGCCCAGCTCGGCCGGTCCAGGCCGGACTCGGGCGAGTCGATGCGCACGTGATGGTCCAGGCCCCGGTCCCGCGCGGTCAGGGGCACCACGAGGGCCATGTCGATCGGGAACCGGCAGTGCGTCGCCGAGCCGACCACCACGGCCGGGCGCGGGCCGCCCTGCTCGTGCCCGATCGGCTGACCGAAGTCCACCAGCCACACCTGCCAGGACGCGAGGCTCAGCGCCCGGCTCACCGGTGGTACTCCGGATACTCCTCACGTGCATCCGGCAGGCCGTCGCCGGCCGCGTCGTCGGTCAGCCGCGCCTCGGCCCGGTAGCTGGCCCACTCCTCGGGGTCGGCGCGCAGCTCCTCGTACCGCCGCATGATGCGGCTGATCTTGTGTTCCTTGACCAGGCGCCGGACCGCCTCGCCCAGCGGCACGCCATGGAAGTCCCGCTCGGCGATCTCCGCCAGTTCGTCGCGTAGCCCGCTGTCCAGCTGCATAGATGTCGTAGCCATACACTCCAGTGTGGCACGTGCTATGGACCAAGCTATGGCCATGGGTCGAGCTGCGGCCGTAGACCGACTCGGTCATGGTCAAGGACGCTGGCCGCTTCGTGCTGTGGGTCGCCCATGTCGCCCGTGCTCGGCGCGATGGTGCCTACGGGGCTCGATGCCCGGCCGCAGGTCCCCGGCCGCACCAGCCTGATCGGGCACGGTTCGGATCGCCGTTCCCCGCGCCGGACATACGCTCGGACGAACGTTGACGTCGTCAAGCGTCGCCCGCGCCCGACCGGCCGATGCGCACCCGGCCGGCATCCCGGGTGACGTGCACCTGCCCTGACCAGCCACGTGCCCTGACCAGCCACGTGCCCTGACCAGCGGACCGGCTTCGGACAGAACGACGTATCGAGCTCCTGACCCGGGGAGGGACGGGACCGCCGGCAGGACCACGCGGCACAGGGAAACGGTGGTCCGATCGGAACACGTCACCGGATATTGCTTTCGCAATGACACACACGGTAAACACTGCCCTTACGTTAGGGTTGAATGGTGTCGGTGCGTGACGAGCGCCCGCGAGGCGGGCGATCGAGCAGCGTCACCGGCGCCGGATGCCCACGGAAAACGGATGTCCGGTGGGAAAGGAACGTCCGGAGGAAGGGACCACACCGCATGACCGATCAGCACCCACCGTTCGCCAGGTCTCCCCGCCGGGTCCCCCACCAGCGAAGCCCCACAGCGGAGCCGATACCCGTACCCACACCCAGGGCCGGCACGCTGGCCGCGGCCTTCGATCCTCACCGCAACAACCTCAACGCGCTGCGTCTCATCCTGGCCGGCGCGGTGCTCGTGTCCCACTCATGGCTGTTCGTCCGGGGAGAACCGGACCCGTTGACACGTCTGCCCGGTGCCCCCGACCTCGGCACGTTCGCCGTGGACGGCTTCTTCCTCCTCAGCGGCTTCCTGATCATCCGTAGCCACCTGCGGGCACCATCCACCGCCCGTTTCCTCTGGCACCGGTTCCTGCGGGTCGTGCCCGCCTTCTGGGTCTGCCTCGCGCTGACCGCCGTCGCGATCGGTCCACTGCTGTGGCGCCTGAACCGGGGCACCACCGCCGGCTACCCCTGGACCGGCCATGACTCGGCGGTCCGCTACCTGCTCGTCAACGCGGCGCTGAAGATGAACCAGTTCAACATCGGCGACCTACGCGCCGGGCAGGCCGTGGACGGCCCCCTGCACACCCTGTTCTTCGAAGCGCTGTGCTACCTGATGGTCGGCGTTTTCGGCGCGGTGGGGATCCTGCGCCGCCGCCGCGGGCTCGTCCTCACCCTCGCCGTCGGCGGGTGGCTGCTTGCCGTCGGCGGGGCGCTCCTCGGCGCCAACCGGCTCACCGACTCCCACATCCTGAAGTACACGGCCGTCTTCCTCATCGGGGCGGCGATGTTCCTCTACGCCGACCGCATCCCGCGCAGCCGGGCCCTACTCATCGCCGCCGCCGCCCTGCTCGCCGCGGGCCTGCTCATCCCCCACGCCTACCGGCCCCTTGCCCTGGCCCCGCTGGCCTACCTGCTGCTGTACGCCGGAACCGGACGGGGGCTGTCGCGGGTGGGGGCGCGCCGCGATCTGTCCTACGGCATCTACGTCTACGCCTGGCCGCTGCAACTGCTCCTGCTCGAAGCCGGGGTCGATACGGGTATCGGTACGGGTGCCGTCGTCGTGCACATCGCGGCCTCCCTCGCCGTCACCTCCCTCGCCGCCCTCGCAAGCTGGTATGCCATCGAAGCACCCGCCCTTGCGCTGAAATCCTGGCAACCGCCGTCGCCAAGACGTTCGACGGACGCGGGTGCGGCGCACCTGTTCGTCCCGCGGAGCCGTTGACCCCCCGCAAAGGCCGACGCAACGCCCTACCCCACAGATGGATCTTCTAAGTGGCAGATCGTCCGGCTCCCCACGAAACAGACGGGCCGGTGTGCCCGGCCACCCGACCCGGTACGGCCACGGTGCGGCCACCTCGACGTCTCGGGACTGATCAGTAACCCGCGGAGTCACCATCCAGCACCAGGGTGGCCAGGGCGTCGAGATCGGCGGCCAGCCAGGTCGGCAGCGGCTCCCCGGGTAACGGCCGGCGGCCGGGGCGGGCCACGAAGCCGGTGCGCATCCCGGCGGCGCGTGCTCCGGCGATGTCCCAGCCGTGCGCGGCCACCATCGCAGCCTCCGCCGGTGCGACCCCCAGCGCGCCGGTCACCTGGTGGTAGGGCGCCGCGGCGGGCTTGAGCCGGCCGGCCTGCTCGGCGGAGAAGATCGCCTCGAAGGCGTCCGCCAGGCCGGCGTTCGTCAGCTGCGCGCGAGCCGCCGCCAGCGGCCCGTTGGTGAGCGCGACCAGGCGGTGCCCGCCGGCGCCCAGCCGGGCCAGCGCGCCGGGTACGTCGGGGTGCGCGGGCAGCCGGCGCATGCCCGCGAGGACGGCCTCCCGTTCGGCCGACCCGACGGTGCGGCCGTGCGCCTCCGCGACGGCGCCAACGCAGTCGGCCGCGATCCCGAAGAAGTCTCGGTAGCCGCCGGCGGCGGTGACCGTGAGCACGGTGTGGATCGCCAGGTCGAACCATTCGCCGCAGGCGGCGGCCGACCCGGTCA
>NZ_CDWWXA010000057.1:13462-27990 GCF_977971845.1 Frankia sp. CeCAU1
GCCGGCACCTGTCCTCTACCACGGATCTGGCTCTCGGCATATCCTCCCACGGGATTACGGACGTTTACAAAGGCGGTGGCGGCGAGATCAGCCGCTGAATTCCTGGTTACGGGAGTCTGAAAATAGACGAACAAGCAACCCGGGTACTTACCTGTGCCGGAGACTCCTTGGTAAAAAAGAGGTCGAGGGCGGTAACGCGTCGGCGACGGTGGGTCATGGGCCCACCGGGGCGGTGTGCGGCCCGGCTGGCTGGACGATGCTTCGGGGGTCTGGGAAGGGGCCGGGAGTTGTTTCGGCGTGCGGTGACGGTGGGCGGCGTGTTTCCTGGGCGTCGCGCTGCTTCTGATCGATCCGAACGGACCCGCGGCGGCGTAGCCGAATCGGTGTCCCGTTGTGCCTTCGGGGGTGACGTCCTGCCCTGAGTGCGCGAGGTCGTCCACCACCAGGTCAACAGGAAGGGCGCTGCCATGCAAGACCAGCTTCTGGCGCTGGTGACCGATGTCATCGAGCGTCTGAACAAGACACGGGACGAGAAGATACCGACCGACAGCCTGCCGGACGTCCGGCTCTACGGAGATGCCGGAATCTTCGACTCGATGCATCTCGTCAACTTTCTCGCGCTGGTGGAGGAGGCCCTTGAGGACGAGTACGACGTGGAGGTCTCACTCACTTCCGAGAAGGCGGTCTCCATGCGGGTCAGCCCGTTCAGCAAGGTCAGCCGGCTGGTCGACTTCATCGACGAGGAGATGCGAATCGCCCAGGGCGGCGAGGAGGGCGCGGAGCTGACCTCGGGCGCGTCCGAGGAATCCGAGGAACTGGCCCGGCAGGGCGGCTGAGTAGATGGCCGTGTCGGTACGCAAGGCCGTCGAGGACGACCTCCACCGGGTCTACCTCCTGCTCAGCAACTCGACCCTCAACTCCGCCTCGCTGCCCTTCGACAGCCGCAAGCGCATGTTCCGGCCGGTCTGGGGCGGCGACGAGGGCTACTACGGCTACGTCATGGAGGACGGCGAAGAGGTCGTCGGCTTCCTCGGTCTGCTGTTCACCGAGCGGGAGATCAAGGGAGAGCGGCACAAGTTCTGCGAGGTGCACAGCTGGTACGTGCAGGAGCAGTACCGCAACGAGAGCCTGCGGCTGTTCCTGCCCGCGCTGTCGGTGCGCAAGGCCACCCTGGTGAACTACACGCCGACCCGGACCGTCTACGACATCAGCAAGAAGTTCGGCTGGGCCGACCTGGAGACGCGGCTGCTGATGATCCTGCCGATCCCCACCCCGCGCAGCCTGCGCTCGGGGTTCCGGATCGAGAGTGAGAAGCACGCGATAGTCCAGTACCTGGACCCCGGCGACCGGCAGATCTTCTTCGATCACGAGACGGTCGAGTGCCGGCACTACCTGATCCGCCCGAAGGGTCGCACCGACTACTGCTACGTGATCATCAAGAAGATGTGGCTACGCCGGTTCGTCCCGTTCGGCAGAATCATCTACGTCAGCGAAAACAGAATCTTCTTCGACGCCATCCACCGGCTCAAGCTGTACTGGTGCCTGCGGCTCGGCGTCGAGTTCATCGTGACCGACGGGGAACTCGTGGAGCCCGGTCAGAAGAAGCCCGCGCTGAGCCGGTCGATGCCCCGCGAGGTACCATCCCTCTACAAGTCGAAGACACTGGACGCGGCGGACATCAAACCACCTCTCTACACCCTGCCGCTGCTGCTCGGCTACCGGCTGCACTGAACAGATGCTCATCCTGATC
Source organism: Frankia sp. CeCAU1 (assembly GCF_977971845.1). Taxonomy (NCBI): domain Bacteria; kingdom Bacillati; phylum Actinomycetota; class Actinomycetes; order Frankiales; family Frankiaceae; genus Frankia; species Frankia sp. CeCAU1. The sequence goes on from NZ_CDWWXA010000057.1 coordinate 15,213, forward strand.
ACGGGCACCAGAGTCGGTGTCGGGCATGCCTTGGCGACGCATTTCCTGGAGCGCGGGCACACGGTGGTCGGCTGTAGCCGAAAAGCGGCCAGTATCGAGCACCCCCGTTACCAGCACTTCGAGGTGGACCTCACCGACGCGAAGGCCATCCGGTCCATGTGCCGGCGGATACGCGGGGAACACGGTTACCTGGACGCGCTGGTCAACAACGCTGGCACGGCAAACATGAACCACTTCATGATGACGCCCGAGGGGGTCACCCGAAGCCTCTTCGACATCAACTTCTTCGCGGTGCTGGACTGCTGCCGGGAGGCGACCAAGCTGCTGCGCCGCAGCGCCGAGCCGGCGCCGGCGATCCTCAACATCTCGACGGTCGCCGTGCCGTGGGCACTGGCCGGGCAGCTGGTCTACTCCGCCAGCAAGAGCGCGGTCGACCAGCTCACCAGAGTCATGAGCAAGGAGCTGGCCGAGTTCAACATCAGGGTGAACGGGATCGGTCTTCCACCGGTCCGCACGGTCCTCACCCGGACCGTCGCGGCGGAGAAGATCGACAGTCTGGTCGGGCGGCAGGCCATCAAACGTATGTGCACCATGGCGGACATCGTCGGCCCCGTCGAGTTCCTGCTCTCGCCGGCGGCCGGTTTCGTCACCGGCGAGACCATCTTTCTGGGCGGGGTGACCTGAATGCGAGACGAACTCGTCGGCAGGTTCGCGGAGCTGGCGGACCGGCCGGCCCTCGTCAACCGGGAGGTTCCGTATACCTACGGCGAGCTGGCGGCCGAGATCGAGCGGCTGGGCGACGCCCTGCGGTCGCACCAGGTGCGGCCGCACGAGGTGGTCGTGCTGAACGCGGACTTCTCCTTCCGCTCGGTCGCTGCGCTGTTCGCGCTGTTCGTCAATCGGAACGTCATCGTCCCGGTGGTCACCGTCACCGAGGGCACGCTGTCGACGATCACACAGTCGTGCGCACCCGTACACCTCGTCCGGGTCGACGCAGCGGCCGAAGGATCCACGGTCGTGATCGATCCGGTGCCGGCGGTCCAGGCGGCGGCACCGGCCGGCGGTGCCCACGAGCGACTCGCCGCGGCTGGTGCCGCCGGGCTGGTGCTGCTCAGCAGCGGCAGCACCGGCACCCCGAAGGCGATCTTGCACAACCTAGACGCGATCATGGCAGACAAGCTCGGGAAACGGGCGCGCACCGGCGGTCGGCCCGCCAACATCCTCATGTTCCTGCTGTTCGACCACATCGGCGGCATCAACTCGCTACTCGGCGCGCTGCGCGCGGGCAACACCGCGATCGTGCCGCGGCAGCGGACGCCGGAGGAGATCTGCGCGCTGATCGAGCGATACCGGATCCGGCTGCTGCCCACCAGCCCGACCTTCCTGAACCTGATCCTCATCGGCGGCTACCACCAGCGGCACGACCTCAGCAGCCTGCGGCTGATCACCTACGGCACCGAGCCGATGCCGGAGGAGCTGCTGCGGCGGGTCAACGAGGCGTTCCCGAACGTGCGGCTGCTGCAGACCTTCGGAACCAGCGAGACAGGCATCTCGACGACCACCAGCGAGTCGTCGAGCAGCACCTGGTTTCGGATCGACGACCCGAACGTCCGGCAGCGGGTCGTCGACGGCGAGCTACAGCTGAAGACGACGACGCAGTTCCTCGGCTACCTGAACTATCCCAGCGACTCGCTCACCGCGGACGGCTGGTTTCGGACCGGGGACCTGGTGGAGGAGAGGGCGGACGGCTTCATCCAGATCAGGGGGCGCGCCAAGGAGGTCATCAACGTCGGTGGGGAGAAGGTCCTGCCGCTCGAGCTGGAGTCCATTCTGCTAGCCAGCCCGCTGATCGAGGACTGCGTCGTGTACGGCCGGGCGAACGCCATCACCGGCCAGTCCGTCTGCGTCGACATCAAACCCCGGGGCGAGCTCACTCGGGCCGAGGTACGTCAGCACGTGGTCGGATTCCTGGCCGGGAAGGTCGAACAGTTCAAGATCCCGGCGAAGATCAACGTGGTGGACGCGGTCACCGTCTCGGACCGTTTCAAGAAGCGAAGGATCGTGCTGTGAGGGACATCGTGCTGATCGGCGCGGACAAGTTCGCGCTGGAGGTCGCACGTTATGCCGGCGACTGCGTCGTCGACGGCCGGCCCGAGTACGCCGTCACGGCGTTCCTGGCGGTGGAGGGGGAGGCAGTGCACGCACCGGCCGACCGGTGTGCCGCGCTCGCGGACTTCGCCCCCGGCCCGGACACCCGGGTGGTGCTGGCCGTCTCGGACGTTGCTCGCCGGCGCGCGCTGATCGACGGGTTCGTCACCAGGCACGGGCTGGTCGCCGAGAACATCGTCCATCCGAGCGCGCGGATCGACCCGGCGGCGCTGCGCGGGGCCGGGAACATCATCGGGCCGAACTGCTACCTGGGCGTGAACGTCGCACTCGGCGACCACAACGTCGTGAACTACTACTGCACGGTCGGGCATCACTCGCGACTCGGCTCGAACAACTTTCTCGCGCCCAACTTCAACTGCGGAAACACGGTCGAGATCGGTGACGACAACTTTTTCGGGCTCAGCTGCACACTGGCACCGGAGGTGACCGTCGGCAGCGACTGCCGGTTCCAGGCGGGCATCAGCATCTTCGACAACGCGACCGGCGGACATTCCTACCTGGCGCCGAACCGGGTCAAGTCCATCAAGTCGTTCTGAGGAGAACAGCGCATGAAGCGCGCGAAGGTTTCCATCATCGGTGCCGGCCCCGCGGGATCTGTCGCGGCACTGAGCCTGAACAAGCTCGGTCACGACGTGGAGGTCTTCGAACGGTCAAGCCTGCCCCGGTACCGGGTCGGCGAGTCCTTCCTACCCGGAACGCTGTCGGTGCTGAACCGGCTGGGCCTGCAGGACGCGATCGACGCCGCCGGCTTCGTGAAGAAACCGTCGGCGACGTTCCTGTGGGGGCAGAACCAGGCACCCTGGACGTTCTCGTTCGCGACCCCACGGACCGCCCCCTGGGTCTTCGACCACGCCATCCAGGTCAAGCGCGAGGAGTTCGACAAGCTGCTGGTGGACACGGCCCGGGCGCGCGGCGTCACGGTCCACGAGGAGACCCCGGTGACGGGCATCGACCTCAGCGCCACCGACCGGGTGACGCTGACCGTGCGCTCGGGGGGTGTCCCCAGGACGGTCGAGAGCGACTTCGTGATCGACGCCGGCGGAGCTGGCAGTCCGCTGGCCCGCCAGCTCAGGGCGCGCCGCTACGACGAGTTCTACAAGAACTTCGCGGTCTGGTCGTACTTCAAGCGGAAGGATCCGTTCGAACGCGGCCTGAAGGGCACCACCTACTCGATCACCTTCGAGGACGGCTGGGTCTGGATGATCCCGCTTAAGGGGGACATCTACAGCGTCGGCCTGGTCGTCGACCGCTCGAAGGCCAGCGAGGTCAAGGAGATCGGGCCGGACCGCTTCTACCGCGACACCATCGTGAAGTGCGCGCGCGCGATGGATATCCTGGGCAACGCTGAGATCGTCGACGAGGTGCGCATCGTGCACGACTGGTCCTACGACTCCGAGGTGTTCTCCGGGGACCGGTTCTTCCTCTGCGGGGACGCCGCCTGCTTCACCGACCCGTTGTTCTCCCAGGGCGTCCACCTGGCCACCCAGTCCGCCGTCTCGGCGGCCGCCGCGATCGATCGGATCATCGCGCACGAGGACGAACTGGACGCCGTCCACCAGTGGTACGGGCGCAGCTACCGGGAAACCTACGAGCAGTACCACGAGTTCCTGGCGTCGTTCTACACGTTCGCCTCGTTCACCGAGCCGGAGTCGGAGTTCTGGCTGCGCCGCCGGATCAGCGAGTCGGACGACGACCGGCTGAACCGCAAACGATGGTTCGAACGGCTGGCCGCGGGTGACGACGACACCGACACAGCCCGGTCGGTCGCGGGCTTCCGGGACCGTGCCGCCACGATGATCTCCATCGGTCGGCACAAGCGCATGGATCTCAGCGACGAGTTCACCGACGACGAACTCAACGGCGCGCGGGTCCGCTGGATCACCCACCTGACCAAGCAGCTGAACCGCATCACCTGGCTGCGCTGGAACGGCGACGAGGTCCTGCTGCGGCCGTACTACAAGGTCGAGCCGCTGAGTTTCCGGCTGGAACGCAAGCTGGTGATCGGGAACGAGCTGGGCCAGGACATGATCAAATATCCGTTGGAGGAAGAACACCGGCTCGTCTTCGAGGAACTCCTCAAGGACCGGGTCGGTTACCGGACCCTGATCCGGCAGCTTGGTGACGCCGGAAGGCAGGATGTGAGCAGCCAGATCGTCATCCGGCTGATGGAGGCGGGTCTGCTGACCGGTTTCGACAAGAACGACAACCGGGTCCACATCCAGGACCGCCTGCGCTTCGACGGCGTGGGCACCGACTACGAGGTGTGAGCATGGAACCAGCGGGCGGCGGCGAGCCGGCGGTGACGTATGTCTTCATCGCCGGCATCGGGAACTCGGGGCCGGAGCACTGGCAGTACATGTGGTACAAGCGGGCCGGCAACGGGGTCTGGGTGGACCACGAGTCCTGGGACAACCCGGTGCGCGACGCCTGGGTGAAGGACCTCGACGACGTGCTCACGGCGATCGACGGGCCGAAGATCCTGATCGCGCACAGCCTCGGCTGCACGCTGGTCACCGAATGGGCGTGCGAGCATGCCGACGACGCCATCACCGGGGCGTTCCTGGTGGCGGTGCCGGACGTGGGCGGGCCGCGGTTCCCGACCGGCGCGGTCGGGTTCGGCCCGCCGCGACACGACCCGTTGCCCTTCCCGACCGTCATTGTCGCCAGCGAGAACGACCCGTACGGCTCGCTGGCGCATTCCGTGGCGGCCGCCGGGAGGCTCGGTGCCCGACTGGTCAACGTCGGCTCGCGGGGCCACCTCAACGCGGACTCCGGGCTGGCGGACTGGCCGGTGGGCTGGTCCGTCTTCCGTGACCACTTCGCGGGCTGACCGCACGCCGGCCGTAACGGCATCGGCCGCTGTGAAACCGGGCCCCGGGGGCCGGGGGGAGAGAAGGCGGGCGTGAAGGTTCTGGACGCGGGGCAGCGCGACACCGGCACGGGGTTCCAGCGCTGGAGCAACGACCTGCACCGGCCGCAGGTGCTGCTCTGTTCGGACCGCAGGCAGGCACTCGGCGTGCTGGCGGACCGGCTGACGGACGGCACGGTGGTCTTCGAGGTCCCCGACGCCAAGGCGCTCGACGCTGTCGCGGACGGTGGCCGGCTGGCCGTCGTGTTCCAGGCAGACCAGGCGCGGTGGCGGCGGGGAAAGATCGTCCCTCTCTTCACCACGGACTACCGGGTGGACCGTGCGCGTGGCGTCGTCGAGGCACGGTTCGCCGCCGAACTCTCCGCCGGGCGCAACTACCCGCTGCCCACCCCGCTCACCGCGAGCCTCGGCAGCAAGGTGCTGTTCCAGCGGACCCGGACCGTCAGTGTCGTCGGCCTGTCGCCGTACGGCGGCGAGTTCGTCGTCGCCGACGGCCCCGCGCACTGCCTGGTACCCGGGATGCTGGTGCACGCCGACCTGTGGCTGCCCTGGACGGGGGCGCTGCGGCTGCGGGCGCAGCTGACCGCCGGGCGGCCGGGGCCGGGCGGTGACCGGTTCACGTTCCGGCTGGTCGACCGGTCCTCGGTGCGCGACGCCGCGGTGATCCTGGTGGGCACGGTTGACGGGTTCGGTTTCGAGGCGCTCGGCGCGGCCGGGGTCCGACCGGGCAGGCTGACCAGGCTCCTGACCATCCAGACCGTCTCCGACCGGTCGACCTTCCTGCGCGCGCTGGAGGTGCGGCTGGCCGGCAACCGCACGTTCGGCCGGCTGACCGGGATGATCGACGGTGAGGTCGTGGCCGACGATCTCGACCCGCACTCGGTGAACTTCATGTGCCTGCTCGGCGACAAAGCGCTCGGTGCCGGCCGGGTCGTGGTCAACTCCGGGAACCGCGCGCTCAGCGAGATCGAGACCGAGACGACCGGCCTGCCGGACTGGGTGTGGAATGGCGGGTTCATCGAGGTCTCGCGGCTGGCGTTGCACCCGGACTACCGCGGTGGCGGGGTGGTGGTGGCGCTGTTCCGCGAGGTGGCCCGGCTCGCCTTCAACCTCGACTGCCGCTACCTGCTTCTCGATGCCATCGAGAAGCTGGTGCCGCTGTACGAGAAGATCGGCGCCCGCCCGCTGCCCATCACCAAGACGCATCCGTACAGCAAGGAGACCGTGCAGGTGATGGTCATCGACATCGGCGCGAGCCTGGGCCGGATCGACCACCGGTGGCCGTACTGGCAGTACCTGTTCGGACCGGTGCTCAAGCACCACCTCGGCACGTCGCCCGCGGCGCCGCTGACGAAATCCGTGCACGGCGTGGGCCGGGTTCCCTACCTGATGAAGCGAGTGCTGAGCCACGTCGTCTGAACCCGTAAGGCTGACGAGAGCCAGGCGGCCAAACTGGGAGACGGGATCCGTGAGCACCATACGCAGTCCGTGGCGCGCCCTGACGGTGCTTGTCGTCGGCTACTTCATGGTCGTCCTCGACATGACGATCGTCGCCGTCGCCAGCCCGAACATCACCGACAGCCTGGACGCCGACATCTCGCAGGTGCTCTGGGCGACCAGCGGCTACCTGCTCGCCTTCGCGGTCACCCTGCTGCCGGCCGGTCGGCTCGGCGACCGATACGGTCCGAAGAACGTCTACCTCGGTGGGCTCGCGCTGTTTACCGCGGCATCGCTGCTGTGTGGGCTCGCCCCGTCGATCGGTCTGCTGGTCGCGGCGCGGGTGGTGCAGGGGCTGGGAGCCGCCCTGGTGACGCCGCAGACGATGGCGATGATCACTCGAACCTTCCCGCCGGAACGGCGCAACGCGGCGATGAGCCTGTGGGGAGCGGTGGCGGGGCTCGCCAACCTGGTCGGGCCGCTGCTCGGGGGCGTTCTGGTGGACCAGCTGGGCTGGGAGTGGATCTTCTTGGTCAACGTACCGGTTGGGCTGGCCGGGCTCGTGCTGGCCGCCCGCCACGTTCCGGCGCTGCCGACCCACCGGCACCGGTTCGACCTGCCTGGCGTCGTACTCGGTGGAGTCGGCCTGTTCCTGCTGGTGTTCGGCATCCAGGAGGGCGGCGACCGGGACTGGGACGGGCTCACCTGGTCGATGATCGGCATCGGTATCGCGGTGCTGGTGGTGTTCGTCGCCCACCAGGCCCGCGGCGCCGGCGGTGAGCCGCTGCTGCCGCTGGGCATCTTCCGGGACCGCAACTTCGCGCTCTCGAACGTCGCCGTCGCCGCGGCTGGCGCGGCCGTCCCGGCGGTGCTGGTGCCGCTGTACTTCTATCTGGAATCGGTGCGCGCGATGTCCGGCGCGGACGCCGGGCTCGTGGTCGCGCCGATGGCGATCCTCGCGATGGTGTGCGTGCCGATCATTGGGATCTTCGGGGACCGGATCCATCCGCGGGTGATCCCCTCGGCGGGTTTCGCGCTGTTCGCGGTCACGCTGATGATTTTCGCGATGTTCATGACGCCGGACTCGCCGGTCGCCGTGTTTCTGGTGGGCGCCGGGCTGGTCGGGACAGCCAACGCCGCCATCTGGCCAACGCTCGCCGCGACCGCCACCCACAACCTGCCGCCGCACCAGGCAGGCGCCGGGGCCGGGGCGTACAACGCGGTCCGGCAGTTCGGCGCGGTACTGGGCAGCGCCGCGATCAGCGCCGTCATCGCGATCCGGATGTCCGCGCGCGGCCTGGCCGCCGACAAGATCGTGGACGGCGGCACGGTGACCGGCACGCTGTCCAGCTCGGCTCGGGGTGCCTTCGGGGCCGCGCTCGGCGACTCCCTGTACCTGCCAGCGGCGATCTTGGCCGTCGGCCTCGGCGCGTCGGCCCTGCTGGTGCACGCGGGCAGCCGCGCCCCCACCCCTCACCCCGCTGGCGACGCCCACCCGGTCGCTGCCACCGAGGCCTAGCCATACTCGCGACCCACCCGGCGGTGAGGAGAAGGCCGATGAACTGGACCGAGCACGTGGACAACTACTGCGAGCGGACGTCGACGGCTTTCTGGTCCGAGCCGCTCGACGCGGTGAGTAACCTCGCGTATCTCGCCGCGGCGTTCGCGCTATGGCGCCTCCTGCGGCGCCATAGCGGCGTGCCGGCCAGCGTCGCGTTCATGCCGCCGCTCGCGGTGCTGATCGGGGTCGGCAGCTTCGCGTTCCACACGCTGGCGACCAGGTGGGCCCAGGTCCTGGACATCGCGCCCATCGGCCTGTTCGTGTTCATCTATGTCGGAAGTTTCCTGCGTTGGTTCTACCGGCTGCCTTGGACGTGGTGCCTGGCCGGCGTGGCCGGGTTCGCCTGTGTGACCGCCGCGTTCATCGCCCTCCTCGGCAGCCAGATCCCCAACCGTTCCGCACCGTACGTGCCGGTGTTGCTGCTCATGATCGGGCTGACCGTGGCACTGTACGGGTCACATCATGAGGACCGGTCCAGGTACTGGCGGGACTTCGCGACGGCCGCCGGGGTGTTCGCGGCAGGCCTGCTCGCCCGCACGATCGACGAGGAGGCCTGCGGGTCCTTCCCGATCGGCACGCACTTCATCTGGCACCTGCTCACCGGGCTGCTGATCTTCGTGGTCGGCCGCGCCCTCGCGCGCCGCTGGCACTCACTCGCCGAGGCTGGTGATACTCGGCTCCCGGCCACGCCCGCGGGCAGGTCCCGGTCGACTGACTATCGCGCATGATTCCTCTGAGCCAGGACGGCACCGGCCTCACCGCGCAGTCGATCCGCCCGCCGGCGAAGCTCGTCCGCCCGGGTGTCGAGAGCACGTCGCGCGGCGAGCAGTTCCCTTTCCGGCACGGCGTCATCCCCCAGCAGGCCCCGCTCCCCCGATCGGGACCCGTTCGAGCCCACCTGCCCGGCGACCGGCCGCATCCGATCGTCGAACCGGTGCCGTTCGTCCACGAGGCTCGCCAGCTCCGCGCCGATGCGGTCGAGGTCCCGGCGCAGCCGGCGACGCGCGCGTCGCAACGCCGGCCCCGGGACGCCGGCCCGCCGGCTGCGGCGCAGGTCGGCGCGCAGCCGTTCCAGGTCATGGTGCACCTGTTCCTCCAGCCGGGACAGCCGCCCCTGGGCCTGCCTCGCCACCAGCCGCGACATCTGCCCGGTGATCAGCGGAGACGTCGCCAGCGTACGGACACCCGTGACCATCACGGCCAGGCCGAGCACCTCACCGACCAACGCGAGGGGCGCCAGCCGCAGGTCGCCGCCCAGCAGGGCCACCCCGATCACCACCCCGGCCAGCGGCTCGCTGCTCACCGCGGCGGGCAGCGACGCCGGCAGCGGGGCCATCTCGTAGGCGCTCTGCAGCAGCAACGCACCGACGATCGCCGTGGCCACGACCGACCAGGGCTGCCAGGACACCAGGACCGCATCGATCCCGCGGGTGGTCAGCAGGTGACCGATGCTGCTGGTCAGGGCGGCCTGCGTCGCGGACAGCAGGCCCACGGCCGTGGCCAGCATCGGGGCCCGCCGGGCAGCGGCGAGCCGCCGCGTCCCCCACACCGCACCGCACACCAGCCCGCCGACCACCGCGCCGGCGAGGACCCAGCCGAACGTCGAGACGGCCCCCGGATCGCCCGGATGCGGATCTCCGGCGATCAGGAAGAGCACGAGGCCACTGGCCGTCGCCGCGGCCGCCGCCCAGTCGCGGCGCGGCACCGCCCGCTGCGCCAGCAGGGCGGCGAACGGCAGGGCGAACAGTAGCTGGCAGATCTGCAGGGATTCGACGAGGGCCACCGCGCCCCGGCTCAGCGCCGCCGCGGCCAGCACACTGCCGATCACCGCGACGGCGACCCCGACATCCCACCACGGTCGCCGCACCAACCACAGCAGCAGCCGCAGCCGCAGGACGTCATCGGGCGGCGCCCGGAAGGCAACCCGCTGCTGGATCACCGCGGCCACCGCGAAACACACCGCGGAACCAAGGCCGAGCAGATAGGTCGCCACTCCCCCTCGATCCCGCGATGTACCTTCCCGGGGAAGGTCAGGGCCTCACACGGCCGGCCCGGTGCGGTCCGGCCGTTCGGATCCCGCTCATCATGCCTGCCAGATCCAAGATCAGGGAAATGACCCCGGTCGGGCCCCCACCTTCGTCCGCCGCCGGGTACCACGCCCGGGCTCGGGAATCCGCGCGGGCGGGGAGGTCACCCACGGTCGACGGCGTGGGCCTGCTTGTGGAGCTGGTAAATCCAGGGCGGGATCGTCGCCCAGAACACAATGATGTTACCGATGATCACCCCTTTGGCTCCGCCGAGGAGAAGGCCCGTGACCGGGCCGGCGAGCAGGAAGGGCGTGAAGAAAAGATTGATCCAGAAGGTGAGTCTGGTCCGGCCGAAGGCGTAGAGCACGGCGGCCGGTCCCACCGCCAGCGCCGGCCCGGCCTGCGCGATCATCGCGAGGAGAAGGAGTTCATGGGTCTGGCTCCAGGTATCGCCCAGCAGGGCCGTCCCGAAATCGTCGGGGAGGATCAGGAAGATGAGGGTCCACAGCACGCTGGAGGCGACCACCAGCGCGGACACGACGTAGGCGGCGCGGATGATCCGACGGGCCGGGGCACCCCTGCGGCGGGCGAACTCGGGGATCGCGAAGCTCATCAACGCGACGGCCAGGTTCGTCGTGGGGGCGAGCAGGGTCTGCAGACCGCGCAGAGCACCGACGAGCGCCGGCGAGCCGACCGCGGCGATGATCAGAGTCGACGTCTGCTGCGCCCCCTGGACCGTCACGAACTCGGCGGTCATGAAGCCGGTCGTCTCGCGGTGACCAGTGAACCAGGCGAGCGCCCGCCCCGGGGCGGGCCAGACCCGATGCTGCCCGATGCCGACCAGCACGGCCAGCGCCGCGGCGGCACCCCAGACGAGGACCATCACCGGCGCGCCGCCGGCCGCATCCGGCCCGCCGATGGCCAGCAGGACGATGCCCACGCCCATCCCGGCAGCCCAGACGAGATCGTTGACGACGGCGCGGAGGGGACGTCCCTGGGCGAACGACGTGTAGCGCCAGGCATCCTGCACCAGCAGGGCCGGCATGACCACACCCATCGCGATCAGGTTCGTCCCGACCACGCCCTCGAGGACGCCACCGACCGCCATCAGGCCGGCGCCCACGACGGCACCGAGTACCAGGGCCAGGCCGGACGCGGCGCGAGCGGCGGCGCGGAACGCGGCCGGGGCGGCGGCAGCGTAGCTGATCCCCAGGGGCGCCGTGGCAGCGGCGCGCGACAGGCCGACGACGATCGCGAAGATCGTGTAGGCAATCGCGAACGCACCGAACTCGGTCGGGTCGACCCGGCGGGCGATTATGAAGTTGATCGCCGCGTTGGTGCCACTGGACACGACCTGGTCGACGATCGTCCACAGCGCGTTGATCCGGCCGCGGGACCGGGACGGGTACGGATCGGCCGCCGGTAGATCCGCCGCTGGAGCCGCCGCGATATGCTCACGCGTGGCACCGATGGTCAGACCGTCGGTGACGGCGGGGCCGTCGGGATACGCCCACCGCGATCCGCTCACGCCGACAACTCTACCGTGACGTAAGAGTCATCTCGGCGCATGCCGCCCCCGGACAGGCACAACACAGGGAACGGGGCCCGCACAGTAAAGACACAGGATCCGCGTAGCGCACAGGATTCACACAGTAAGGGCACAGAATCCGCGAAGCCGCCGGACCGATCGTCTACCCATGACGTACTTCCCGGTCCCGAGACGGCCTTCGAGATGACCACCGTTTCCCCCCTCGTGAACGCACCCGACGCGGACGTGCCCGGTGTGGACGTGCCCGGTGTGGACGTGCCCGTGCGGCATCCCGCGGGCCGCCCATCCGGGCCGCCCCCGCCTTCCCGGCCCCGCGGCCGGATCGGCCGCCTGGTACGCGGCCCGGCCGGCGACCCCGCGTGGATCCGGCCGTCGCTGCTGGCCCTGCTGGCGGCGACTGCGGTCCTCTACCTGTGGGACCTCAGCGCGTCCGGCTACGGCAACGGCTTCTACGCCGCCGCCACCCAGGCGGCCACGCACAGCTGGAAGGCGCTGCTGTTCGGCTCGCTGGACTCCGGCAACGCCATCACGGTCGATAAACCGCCGGCCTCGCTGTGGGTCTCCGGTCTGTTCGCCCGGGCCTTCGGGTTCTCGAGCTGGACCGTGCTGGCACCGCAGGCGCTGGAGGGCGTCGCCGCGGTGGGGCTGCTGTATGCCACGGTGCGCCGGACCTCCGGTGCCGCCGCCGGCCTGCTCGCCGGCGCCGCCTTCGCGCTGACCCCGGTCGCGGTGCTGATGTTCCGGTTCAACAACCCGGACGCGCTGCTGGTGCTGCTGCTCGTCGCCGCCGCCTACTGCACGGTCCGGGCCACCGAACGGGCGAGCCTGCGGTGGCTGCTGCTGGCCGGCACCTGCGTGGGCTTCGGCTTCCTCACCAAGATGGCGCAGGCGTTCCTGGTCGTCCCGGCCCTCGGCCTGGGGTACCTGACGGCCGCGCCGACCGGTCTGCGCCGACGGCTCGCGCACCTCGCCGGCGCCGTGGCCGCGATCGTCGTCTCGGCCGGCTGGTACCTCGCCCTGGTCGAGCTGTGGCCGGCCTCGTCACGCCCCTACATCGGCGGCTCCACCAACAACAGCCTGCTGGAGCTCGCGATCGGCTACAACGGCCTCGGCCGCATCTTCGGTGGCTCCGCCGGTGGTGGCGCCAGCGGTGGCGGGGGTGGGGG
>NZ_CDWWXA010000058.1:0-11741 GCF_977971845.1 Frankia sp. CeCAU1
GCCCCCGCCGCCACCGTCCTGCCCCCACCGCCGCCACCGCCCGCGATCCTCGCCGGCCAGATCGTGCTGCCCGACGCGGCCGGCGCCGATCCCGACCAGCCGCCGGTGTGGAACGGCGCCGCCGCCGAGCAGACCGCCGCCGCGGCGGCCTACCAGGCCTGGTTGCCGCGATGGCAGCTCTGGGCGACACGCGCGCGCGTTGACGCGGAGCGACGCAATCTGCACAACACGCTGCACGCGGTCGCGGCCCGGGTGGCCCAGGAGGGTGACGCGCTGGAACTCGTGCTGGCAACCGGCCTGCTGACCTGGCAGCCACCGGGCGGCCCCACCGTCCGCGAGCACCTGCTGACCACCCGGCTGACCTGCGACATCGACCCGGTCACCTCCGATATCAGGGTGCGGGTCCCGGCGGGGGCCACGACACGCCTCGCCGACGGCCCGCTACTCGACGGCATCGGCGGCTTCCGCCGGGAACGGACGAACGCGCTGCACGAGCGCCTGCGGGGACGACCGTCGGCGCCACTGGGTCCGGACGACATCCGGCTGCTGCGGGACTGGCTGGCGCTGGCGCTCGACGTGCCGACGGACGGCTTCGAACCCGACCTCGCGCCGCCCGCGCCCGACAGCGCGTCACGCCCGCGGGTGACCTTCGCCCCGGCCTTCGTCCTGCGCACCCGTGACCAGGCCGCCCTGCTGACCTACTACGAGCGGATGCTCGACGTCCTGCGGGGTGACGGACCTCCGCCGCTCGGCCTCGTCCAGCTGGTGGAGACCCTCGACGCCGCCGACCGGTTGGCCTGGCTCGAGGCAGAGGGAGCGACGAGCGGCGCCGAACTCGGTGCGGACCCGCTGCTCCCGCTCCCGGCCAGTCCCGAGCAGGCCCGGGTGCTGGAGCGGCTTCGCCACGACAACGGCGTCGTCGTCGAGGGCCCGCCCGGCACCGGCAAGACGCACACGATCGCCAACCTGGTCTGCGCCTTGCTGGCGGAGGGGCAACGGGTTCTGGTCACCAGCCAGAAGTCGCAAGCCCTGCGGGTCCTGCGGGAGAAACTGCCCCCGGACCTGCAGCGGCTGTGCGTGTCGTTGACCGATACCGAGGAGGCGCGCGACGCACCGGTCGACCAGGCCGGGAACGCGGGGGCGGACCTGGACGGCCGGCCCGACGCAGTCTTCGACCCCGCCCCGGCCGGGGCCGAAGACGAAGCGGACGAGCTTGGCGGCATCGGCGTGGGTTCCCCCGAGCTCGCCGCGAGCGTGAGCGCCCTGGCTGCGGAGAAGGCCACCTATCACCCCGAGGCGCTCGACCGGCGGATCGCGCGGGCCGCCACGCGCCGGCAGGAGGCGATCCGCGCCCGCGATGTCCTGGCGGACCGGGCCCGCGCCCTGCGGTTGGCCGAGCACACGGTGCATCCGGACAGCGAGGTGGCCGCAGGCTGGGGCGGGACGCGGGCGAGCATCGCGGCGCGGGTCCGGGCCGAGGCCGACGCGTCGCGGTGGCTGCCGCGGCCCGTGCCCCGGAGTGCCGCCACCGCCACCACGGCGACGGGGTCCGGGTCTGTCAGCCCTGCCCCGGTTCCCCCACCGTTGACCGACGCCGAGGCACTGGAGCTCCACACCCTGCTGCGATCCGGTCAGGTGCGATCCGGTCAGGACGTCGGCACGGACCGGTCCGCCGGCCCGGTGGTCGAGATGAGCCGATTCCTACCCGCCGAACGGTTCGCGGACCTGGTGGCCACCGCCCGCGCGGCCGACGAGGCGGTCCGCCTTGCCCGCGCGGCCGTCCGTCCCGCGACCCGAGGTCTCCTCGACACGCTCGCCGCGGTCGATCCCGCGGTGGTCTCCCTCGATCCGCTACAGCAGGCGGTCGCCGGCCTCTCCCGCGCACTCGAGGAGCTCGACGGGCGCGGGCAGCGGTCGAACAGACGGCACTGGGTTCCGGCGGCCCTCGACGACGCCCTCGCCGGCCGGGACCGGGTCCTCTGGGCGAAGGTGGCCGCGGCCACGCCGATGATCGCCGAGGCGACGCGGCACGTGACCGAGCTCGGTCTGCACGCGGTCGCCCTTCCGACCTCCGCCTCCCCGGACGGCTCCGCCTCGGCAGCCGACGCCGGCTCCCCGGCGGATCCGGGCTTCGACCCCGCCGCCCTGCTCGCCCGGGGGGAGGCGCTGCGCGAGTACCTCGACGCCGGGGGCGAGCTGCGGCGCAGGTTCCGGCCGAAGGTCCAGAAGGAGGCGGACACGCTGCTGACCCGGACGCTGGTGGACGGCGTCGCGCCGACCACCCCGGAGCTGCTCGATCTCGTGCTCGTCCGGCTCCGGGCGGAGGTCGCGGTCGAGGCCGCGACCCGCGGATGGGTCCTGGTCGGGATCGCGCCGCGGCCCACCGATCCCTTCGAGGTACGCCTGTCCCGGCTGGTTGAGGCGCAGGAGGCCGTCACGGAGATCCAGGCGATCGTGGCGGCGCGGAACCGGGTCGTGGCAATCCTGGAGGACATCGTGCCCGGCCGGGCACCGGCGATGGACTCCGCCGAGCGCGTCCGGGATCTCGCGGCCGTCATGGCCGCGCTGCGCCCGATGGCAGCCGCCACCGACGCCGAGCGGGCGCTGGGGGAACTGCGGGAGGGCTACGCCGGGCTTGCCACCGCGGCGGGCACGCCGTCCGAGGTCGCCGAGCTGGCCGGCGCGGTAGCGGCCCGCAATGTGGCCGCGTACACGCGGACCCGGGCCGCGCTCGCCACCACCATGGCTGCCCGGGAGGTGGCGCTGCGCCGGGACGAGCTGCTCGGCCGGCTGCGCGCGGCGCATCCCGACCTCGCCGATCTCCTCGTCTCGACGGCCGGCGCGACCCGGCCCAATGGAGCGGAGATCTGGCCGGCCAGGCTCGCGGCGTTCACGACCGCCTGGTCCTGGGCGGTGGCCGCGAGCTGGCTGACCGCCACGGCCCCCGGCGCCGCCACGGCCCCCGGCGGCCCGGCTGGACCACCCGTCGATCTGGACGCCGAGCTGGACGCGGCGGAGGACATGGTCGCCGCGGCCACCGCGGAGCTGGCCGGCGCCCGCGCGTGGAAACACTGCCTCGAACGGATGGGCGCCGAGCAGTCGGCCGCGCTGCGCGCCTATGCCGACGCGGTGGCGGCCAGCGGCACCTTCGGCGGCCGCCACGCCGAGCGTTTCCGCCAGGCCGCCCGGGAGGCGATGGAGATCGCCCAGACGGCGGTGCCGGCCTGGGTCATGCCGATCCGGGAGGTGCTGTCGACGATCCCGGCGGTGCGCGACAGCTTCGACGTCGTGATCGTCGACGAAGGCAGTCAGGCCGGGCTCGACAGCCTGTTCCTGCTCTGGCTCGCCCCACGGGTGATCGTCGTGGGCGACGACCGGCAGTGCACGCCGCCGGTGGAGGTCACGGACGAGCTCGACCGGGTCTTCGACCGGCTGGAGGCTCTGCTGCCGGAGGTGCCGGCATGGCTACGCGTCGGGTTCACCCCCCGGTCGAGCCTGTTCACGCTGTTGCGAACCCGCTTCGGCGAGGTGATCCGGCTGCGGGAGCACTTCCGGTGCATGCCGGAGATCATCGAGTGGTCGTCGGCCATGTTCTACCGGGACGCGCCGCTGCTTCCCCTGCGCCAGTTTGGTGCCGACCGGCTGCCGCCGCTGGTCGCCCGGTTCGTTCCCCACGGTTTCACCACGGACGCGGGCCTCGGTCCACGCAATCCGGCCGAGGCCGATGCCCTGGTCGCACAGGTGCTCTCCTGCGCCGAGGATCCCCGGTACGCCCGGCTCTCCTTCGGCGTCGTCGTCCCACAGGGCACCGCACAGGCCGCGCTGATCCGCGACCAGCTGGCCGACCGGATGTCCGCCGCCGAGCACCAGCGTCGACGGCTGCGGGTGGGCGTCCCCGCCGACTTCCAGGGTGACGAGCGCGACGTCGTCTTCCTGTCCCTGGTGGTGGCGCCCGACTCGCGCATCACCCCGCTGACCCGGCTGGAGTACCAGCGGCGGTTCAACGTCGCGGCCTCCCGGGCCCGCGACCAGGTCTGGCTGTTCCACTCCGTACCGGTCACCGATCTTGACCCTCGCGATCTGCGGCACAACTATCTGAGCTACGTGCTGTCCACGACGCACCCGGCGGCCGCCGGCCGCGGCGAGGAGCCCCCGGCACTCGCCGAAGTGCCGACCAACCGTCCGCATCCGGCCTTCGGATCCCTGTTCGAACAGCGGGTCTTCCGGGAGATCGCCGGCCGCGGCTACCTGGTCACCCCGCAGGTGGAGATCAACGGTCGGCGGGTCGACCTGGTCGTCTCGGGCGGTCGGGCCCGGCTCGCCGTCGAGTGCGACGGGGACGTCGGCTCCGGTCCGGACGAGATCGCGCACGAGTTCGCCCGGGAGCGCGAGCTGCGCCGGGCTGGCTGGCGGTTCTGGCGGGTCCGCCAGTCCGAGTTCGAACTCGACGCCGACGCCGCGTTGGCCTCGTTGTGGCCGCGGCTGGCGAGAGCCGGCATCGCGCCCGTGAACACCGGGGCGCGAGGACTGCGGGACGAGGCCGCCACCGGCCTCCCCCGTGTCGAACATTCCACCGTCCGGGCGAGCGCCGACGAGGCGCTGCACCGGTGGCGGCCCATCGCCCTGTCCGATCTGGAGGGCCTCGACGACGCACCGCCGGACGCCGATCCGCGCGGTTCGGCCCGTGATTCGATCCCGGTCCTCCGGCGAGGCACGGGCGCGGCCCCGGGCGCCGGTGGGGGCGACCGCTCCCCGCGGGCCGAACGGGTCGGTCAGGCCGGCGGCCCGGTCACCCCGTCCGGTTCGAACGGCGCCGGCAGGACGTCGGGATCGTGATCGTCGTGGGGATGCCTCGGCACCTGCTCCGGCGCCCGGCCGGTCACGGGGTGTCCGGGCCGCCGGCTTCCGCGTCGATCGGGGGTGAGGCACCGGCCGGCTCGGCCCAGTGAATCCGCACCGCGCGACCGATCTTCTCGTCGGCCCGATCCGGCGTCTTCTCCGTGGCGTGTTCCGGATCCGTCGGGTCCTCGGTCTCCGAGTCGCCCACGCCGACGATCCGCACGAGTCCGGATCGCGGCAGTCGTGGCTTCGCGATCGGCAGTTCGGTGAAGTCCGCCCGGCGGATGCGGCAGAACGCGCTCTGGGTGCCGGTGCCGAGCTGGCAGGCCCCGAAGTCGGCCGCGGCGGACAGGTAGGCGAGCGCCTCGGTCCGGTCGAGCCCGACCCGGCTCTGCAGGAAGACCACCGCCGACCGCGCCGCGCGGCGGACGGACTCGGCGAGGTCAACGTCGAGCCCCAGGGTGACCCAGGCCGTGTCGGTCTCGATGAACGGTTCCCGCAGCGCGCCGAGAACCGACCGGGCCGCCGTGTCACGCAGCACGGTCAGCCGCAGCGTCGCCCGTAGCGGGCCATCCAGGGCGGTGGCACCGATCTTCCCGTCCCCGAGGGCGTAATGCGGATCGCCGACGGCGAACAACGCGCCGCTCACCTGGACCGGCAGGAACAGCCGCGCGCCCGCGCCGAGTTCCCGGCAGTCCAGGGCGCCGCCGTGCAGACCGATCGAGGTGGAGGGGACGATCTTGGTGGTAGTGTCCACGCCGACCGCCATGATGCCCAGGAACGGCGCCAACGGAAACCGGGTCCTGCTGCCGTTCACGCTGGTCAGGGCGCCGAACAGGCGGCCCCGCCGGCGCTCCACCGCACAGAAGGTGGTAACGGTGCGGAAGCGTCGCCAATGGCGGGCGTCGGCGTCCGCGTCCGGCGGCCCCCCCTCGGGGAACTCCCCGGCGAGCAGGCCCGCGCCATGGCGGGTCGAGACGATCCCATACCGTGCGCGGGGATGCAGCGAGACCACCTCAACCCGCAGCACGTCCCCCGGTTCCGCGCCCCGGATGAACACCGGTCCGGTGACGATGTGGGGACCGTCCACCCCGAACCGGTGCGGGATACCCGAAGCTGCGATCGCCCGGGCGTCGGCCAGCACCTCCGACGGCGCGACCCCGAAACCGGCGAAGAAGGCGTCGGGATCGCGCCCCTGGTCGCAGAGGATCCCCTCTTGGCTGACCGTGTCGAAGGTGACCGTGGCGCCGGAGTCGATACTGAGAACCGGCCTGGTCAGGGCGTTCGGCAGCTCACCCCATCTGATGGTCTCGGGGGTGGAGGGCAGGTAGTGCCTTCCCTCGATCCTTCCTCGGCCAGGCTGCAGCGCCACCCGACCCTACCTGGACCGATGCCTGGTCAGCGGACCCCCGCTGGGCCGAATCGCCTGGGCGCGCGGCTGACCGACCCCACGGAT
Organism: Frankia sp. CeCAU1; assembly: GCF_977971845.1. NCBI lineage: Bacteria > Bacillati > Actinomycetota > Actinomycetes > Frankiales > Frankiaceae > Frankia > Frankia sp. CeCAU1. The sequence continues at coordinate 6,296 of NZ_CDWWXA010000058.1, forward strand.
CACGGCAGGCCGCGGACAACATACACGCGGACAGGTCTGGCTTCGCACGCGCGTCAGATTTCCAGCAGCATATGTCGGGAAGGTGACGCAGACGTTGCGATCACGGTCATTCCGCTGTCTCCGGGTAGGCGGTGCGGCCAGGGCCGCATCCGGCACGCCCCGGCACGCCACCATCCACCCGTCGGTGCCGCCTCCGGCCGGAAGCCCCAGGACCGGTCGGCCGGTCGGTCCGGTCGGTCCGGCGGGCGGCGGGAAACTCCGCCCGAGGATGGAATATCTAGATCATCTAGATATTGGAGGATATGGCGAATGGGAAGTCACGGGAAACCCCCGGCGGGGGCGACGCTGCGCGATCTGGGCGAGTTCGGCTTGATCGAGGCCGTGACGGCGCGTTTCTCCCATGGACGGGACGTGCTGGTCGGCCCCGGGGACGACGCGGCGGTGCTGGCCGCCCCGGACGGTCGGGTGGTCGTCACCACCGACCTGCTGCTCGAAGGACGCCACTTCCGCCGGGACTGGTCGTCCGCGGTGGATGTCGGGCACAAGGCCGCCGCGCAGAACCTCGCCGACGTGGCGTCGATGGGGGCGAGGCCCACCGGCCTGTTCCTCGGCTTCGCCGCACCCGGCGACCTCGCGGTCGACTGGGCCCTGGCGATGGCCGACGGAATGGCCGAGGAATGCGCGCAGGCCGGTGCCTCCGTGTCCGGCGGGGACGTCAGCTCCGCGGATTTGATCATGCTCGGGGTGACCGCGCTCGGTGACCTGCAGGGCCGGCCGCCGGTCCTGCGCTCGGGCGCCCGGCCCGGCGATGCCGTGGTGCTCGCTGGTCGTCTCGGGTGGGCCCAGGCGGGGCTGGCCCTACTCACGGCGGGTTCGGCAGCCGGCGACTCCCGATGGGTCGACGACCCGCGATGGGAGGAGCTGATCGCGGCGCACCGCCGGCCCCGGCCGCCCTACGCGCTCGGGCCGGTGCTCGCCGCCGCGGGCGCGCACGCCATGTGCGACGTCTCGGACGGTCTCGTGGCGGATCTCGGTCACATCGCCGTGGCCTCGGGGGTGTCCATCGATCTCGCGTCGGAAGCCTTCCTGATCGACGAGGCGATGCGGTCGGCCGGGGCTGCCCTTGATGTGGACCCGTTGCGCTGGGTACTCGGCGGCGGCGAGGATCACCCGCTGGTCGCCTGCCTTCCCCCAGGAGTGACCCCGCCGGCCGGGTGCATGGTGATCGGTTCGGTCCTGAGCGGCGCGGGATCGGCCGGCGCGGGGGTGACAGTGGACGGGGAACGCCCCGTAGGCAGCGATGGGTGGGATCACTACGGGCAGTCCGCGACGGACGCATCCTGACCCCGGACACACCAAGGGACAACGACACCAAGAGGGACACCGATACCAAGGGAGAAAGACACCGAGGAGCAGAAACATCGGGAGGCAGACGCCGGCCCGCCAGGTCGCCTCACGGGCGTAGGTCGCTCGAAGCGACATTTATTGGGTCCGGGGGCCATGATGCGGGCCGGCGTCACCGAAGCATAACCGACGGCCCGCCCGGGAGTATCCCCACCGCGCGATGAACGATGGAACGATCTCGCTCTCGCCCTGATTGGCTGTAGCTACCGGACGTTCCCGGCGCCGGTCCGCCCATCCCGGAGAACACGCCGAGCAATCTACTCGTAACCGATCATGGACAGGCCAGGCCGGGATGCCCAGAGCGGGTAGGATAGGCAGACGGTGGCGGAAGGGCCTTATCGGAGGCCGAGAAGCGAGACCGTGGATAGAGGCGAATGGCCCCGTGACAGCACCGACGGTACCTGCGTCAGGACCTGACTTCGGACCCAATGAATGGCTGGTCTTCGAGATCTACCAACAGTTTCTCGAAGATCCGCAGAGCGTGTCACCGGAGTGGCGCGAGTTCCTCTCCGATTACCACCCCGGCGCGCCGCCCGCCGCTGCGGGCGGCGCCGGGCAGGCCGCCACGGCGGCACCTAACGGGGAGGTTTCGCCGGATGGTGAGGTCTTCCACACTACGCCTGTTCCGGTGAAGCCGAGCGCGGCCGCACCGTCCACTCCGGCCGCACCATCTACTCCGGCCGCGCCGTCCACTCCGGCCGCGCCGGTCCCGGCGTCGGCACAGCCCGCCGGGCCCCCGAAGCAGGCGGCACCCGCCGACAGGCAGGCTCCGGAGGCGGCCACGCCGCTGCGCGGCGCCGCCGCCCGCGTGGTCAGCAACATGGAGACCTCGCTGCACATCCCGACGGCGACCTCGGTGCGGGCGGTGCCGGCCAAGCTGCTCGCGGACAACCGCATCGTGATCAACCGGCACCTGGCCCGCTCCAGCGGCGGCAAGGTGTCCTTCACGCACATCATCGGCTACGCGATGGTCAAGGCGCTGGCCGCGCATCCCGTCATGAACGCCTCCTACACGGAGGTGGGCGGCAAGCCGGCCGTCGTCCGGCCGGAGCACATCAACCTGGGCCTCGCCATCGACCTGGTGACCCCGAAGGGCCGCCAGCTCGTCGTCGCCGCCGTCAAGAAGGCCGAGACGCTGGACTTCACCCAGTTCTGGCAGGCCTACGAGGACCTCGTGCGCCGGGCCCGGACGAACAAGCTGACCGCCGACGACTTCACCGGCGTCACCATCAGCCTGACCAACCCCGGCGGCATCGGCACCGTGCACTCGGTGCCCCGCCTGATGGAGGGCCAGGGCACGATCATCGGCGTCGGGGCGATGGAGTACCCGGCCGAGTTCTCCGGCGCGTCGGCGAACACCCTGGCGAAGCTCGCGATCTCCAAGATCATCACGCTGACCAGCACCTACGACCACCGCATCATCCAGGGCGCCCAGTCGGGTGAGTACCTGCGCCGGATGCATCAGCTACTCCTCGGCGAGGACGGCTTCTACGACGAGATCTTCCAGTCGCTGCGGGTGCCCTACGAGCCCGTGCGCTGGGTCGCCGACATGCCGGTCGTACACGAGGGCGACCTCGACCACAACGCCCGGGTGCTGGAACTGATCCACGCCTACCGGGTACGCGGCCACCTCATGGCGGACACGAACCCGCTCGAGTTCGCCATCCGCAGCCATCCCGACCTCGACATCATCAGCCACGGGCTGACCCTGTGGGACCTCGACCGCGAGTTCGCCGTCGGCGGCTTCGCCGGGCACCGGACGATGTCCCTGCGCGACGTCCTGGGGGTCCTGCGCGACTCGTACTGCCGTCGGGTCGGCATCGAGTACATGCACATCCAGGAACCGGATGAGCGTGCCTGGATCCAGGCCCGGGTCGAGCGGGCCGCGGAGCGGCCGGACCCGGCCGAGCAGCTGCACGTGCTGGAGCGGCTCGGGGCCGCGGAGGCGTTCGAATCGTTCCTGCAGACCAAGTACGTCGGCCAGCGCCGGTTCTCCCTCGAGGGCGCCGAGTCGACGATCCCCGCCCTCGACGAGGTTCTCTCGCGCGCCGCCGGCGCGGGGATGGACGAGGTCGTCATCGGCATGGCCCATCGCGGCCGGCTGAACGTGCTCGCCAACATCGTCGGCAAGTCCTACCGGCAGATCTTCGCCGAGTTCGAGGGCTACCTCGACCCGCAGACGGCGCACGGCTCCGGCGACGTCAAGTACCACCTCGGCGCCGAGGGCGTCTACACCGGCCAGGACGGCCGCACGGTACCGGTTTCGGTGGTCGCGAACCCGTCGCACCTCGAGGCGGTCGACCCGGTCACCGAGGGCGTCGTCCGCGCCAAGCAGGACATTCTGGACAAGGGCTCGGCGGGTTTCACCGTTCTGCCGGTACTCGTCCACGGCGATGCCGCGTTCGCCGGGCAGGGGGTCGTCGCCGAGACCCTCAACCTGTCCCAGCTGCGCGGATACCGCACCGGTGGCACCGTACACCTGGTCATCAACAACCAGGTCGGATTCACCACCTCGCCGGACTCCGGCCGGTCGTCGGTGTACGCCACCGACGTCGCCCGGATGGTCCAGGCACCGATCTTCCACGTGAACGGGGACGACCCGGAGGCGTGTGTCCGGGTTGCGGCGCTGGCGTTCGAGTACCGCCAGGCGTTCCACAAGGACGTCGTCATCGATCTGGTCTGCTACCGGCGGCGCGGGCACAATGAGATGGACGAGCCCTCGTTCACCCAGCCGTTGATGTACGACACCATCGCCAGCAAGCGTTCGGTGCGCAAGCTCTACACCGAGGCGCTGATCGGCCGCGGGGACATCACCCGCGAGGAGGCCGAGCAAGCGATGAAGAGCTACCGCGCGGAGCTCGAGAAGGCCTTCGCGCAGACCCGGGACACCACCCCGGCGAGCTCGTCGCCGCAGCCACGCATCATCACCACCCCGGAGGAGGCCGCCGCGGCGGCCGCGGTCAGCACCGCCGTGTCCGACGAGGCCGTGAAGAAGGTCATCGAGACCCAGGTCAACCTGCCGGAGGGCTTCACCGTCCATCCACGGCTGCGTCCCCAGGTCGAGCGGCGGGCCCAGATGGTGGAGACCGGCTTGATCGACTGGGCGCTGGCGGAGACCCTGGCCTTCGGAACGCTCCTGCTCGACGGCCGCTCGGTGCGGCTGACCGGTCAGGACAGCCGGCGGGGCACCTTCGGCCAGCGGCACGCCGTGCTGGTCGACCGGCACAGCGCCGCGGACCACACCCCGCTGCGGACCCTGCGCCACGGCCTCGACGGCACCATCGTGAACGACGGTGTCGGCACCTTCTACGTCTACGACTCGCTGTTGAGTGAGTTCGCTGCGATGGGCTTCGAGTACGGCTACGCGGTCGCCCGGCCGGACATGCTGGTGCTCTGGGAGGCGCAGTTCGGCGACTTCGCCAACGGCGCCCAGTCGATCATTGACGAGTTCATCACCGCCGGTGAGGCCAAGTGGGGCCAGCGGTCGGCGGTCACCCTGCTGCTGCCGCACGGCTACGAGGGTCAGGGTCCCGACCACTCCTCCGCCCGCATCGAGCGCTTCTTGTCGCTGTGCGCGGACAACAACATGACGGTCTCCGCACCCTCGTCCCCCGCCAGCTACTTCCACCTGCTGCGCCGGCAGGCCCTCTCGCCGGTCCGGCGTCCGCTGGTGGTCTTCACCCCCAAGTCGATGCTGCGGCTGAAGGCCGCAACGTCCACCGTGGCCGAGCTGACCGGCGGCGGCTGGCAGCCGGTGATCGACGATGGGTCCGTCACGGACCCGTCGGCCGTGCGCCGGATACTGCTCACGGCGGGCAAGGTCTACTACGATCTCGCAGCCGCCCGGGGGAAGCAGGACGACGCCGAGCGATTCGCCCTGTTGCGCGTCGAACAGCTCTACCCGACCCCCGGGCCGGAGCTCGCGCAGGTCCTGGAGCGTTACCCGAACGTGACGGACATCGTCTGGCTCCAGGAGGAGCCGGCGAACCAGGGCGCCTACCCGCACATGGCCCTCAACCTGACCGAGTTCCTGCCCGGCGGC
>NZ_CDWWXA010000058.1:11860-19978 GCF_977971845.1 Frankia sp. CeCAU1
ACCCGGCTGCGTCGTATCTCCCGGCGCGCCGCCGCGGCCCCGGCCTCGGGGTCGTCGAAGGTGCACGAGCGCGAGCAGCAGGCCCTGGTCGAGGCGGCGTTCGAGAACTGAGCGCGCGGCCGGCGGAGCGTCGCCCGATCCGAGGACCGGCCGCCGCACCGGTGGTGTTCCCAGGCCGCCGTGCCCGGCAGCGCCACCGGCGTGCGGCGGCCGGTCCGGCTCGCCAGCCATCCGCTCGCCAGACAGGAGGCAGCGATGTACTTCACCGACCGGGGGATCGAGGAACTCGCCGCGCGACGCGGCCCGGAGAGCCTGACCTACGAGGGTCTCGCCGACTCGCTGCGCGTCTTCGTGGACCTGTATCCCGGCTTCGAGGACGCGATCGACCGGCTCGCCACCTGGCTGGCCCGCCCCGACGAGGACCCGGATCCCTAGCCCGCCCAGCCCCGAGCCAGGAGTCCCCGCACCACGACGAAGGGGCTAGGCGGGGGGGCGGAGTATCAACTTGCCGAAGAACTCACCGCCGAGCAGCTGCTCGAAGGCGGCCCGGGCATCGGCCAACGGGCGCACCTCGTGGATCAGCGGCCGCACCCCGGTCCGTTCCACGAATGCGACGAGATCGACTAGCTCGTCCCGGCTCCCCATGGTGGAACCGATCACCGACAGCTGGAGAAAGAAGATCCGGGTGAGATCCGCCGGCGGGTTCGGACCACTGGTGGCGCCCGAGACCACGATGCGCCCGCCGGGGCGCACTGCCTTCACCGAGTGACCCCAGGTGGCGGCGCCGACGGTCTCGATGACCGCGTCGACCCGGCGCGGCAGCCGGGCACCGGGTTCGAGAACCTCGTCGGCACCGAGGGTGGCTGCCCGCTTCCGCTTGGTCTCGTCCCGCGAGGTCACGAAAACGGTGTGCCCGGCGGCCTTGGCGATCAGCAGCGCCGCGGTGGCCACCCCCCCACCGGCTCCCTGGATGAGCACGGTGCCGCCGCCCCCGGCGGGCAGCCCCGCCCGGGAGACGACCATCCGGTAGGCGGTGAGCCAGGCGGTCGGCAGGCAGGCGGCCTCCTCCCACGGCAACCCTGCGGGCTTCGGGATCAGGTTGCGCCGCGGCACGGCGACCCGCTCGGCAAGGGTTCCCGGGTACAGCTCGGACAACAGGGTCCGCTTCGGGTCCAGCGTCTCGTCCCCCCCGCCCGCTGCCGGATCACCGATCACGCTGTGGACGATGACCTCCTGCCCGTCGGGGGTCACCCCGGCGGCGTCACAGCCGAGGATCATCGGGAGCCGATCCGCCGGCAGGCCCACTCCACGCAGGCTGAACAGGTCGTGATGGTTGAGCGAGGCGGCCCGCACCGTGACGGTGACCCACCCGTCGAGCGGCGCGGGTTCGGGCTGCTCCCCGATGGCCAGGCCGTCGAGCGGGGAATCGGGGTGGAGGGACATGGCGGCGGCGGCTAGCACCCTTCGAACCTACGGCTACTGGCGTGCAGACGCGAGCGAGGCCGACCGGCGCGGATCCACTCAGGACAATCGACAGGCGACGCCACGGACGAAGGGGACCATCCGGGCCGGCAACCGCGCCTGCCAGGCCGGTGTGCTGAACTCGACACCGTGGGAACAACAAGGGTGGACGTCCAATGGTAAACAGGCCGTGGTGACCCACGAGGACATGCCCGACTCGCCACGCAGAAACGGGTCGAGCCGGCGGCTGGGCTGGCGCCGCCGACACCCCGCGCCCGTCCCGGAGGCACCCGCGACGGTCATCGTGGACGGCATACCGGTCATCACGGTGGCTCCCGCCGACTTCGTGTGCTGCTCTTACAAGGGATGTGGGACCCTGCGCCCGCTCGCGGAGGCGGTGGAGAACCGGCCCTGCCCGGGATGCGGCCGGGTCTGAGACCCACACGGGCTGAGACCCACACGGGCTGAGACCCACACGGGCTCCCGAACGGCCCGGGAACGCGGCTCAGGACCCGCAGCGGGACGCGGGGGACTCGACCGCCAAGGGGGGGGACCCCGCGTGGCACGGGCCCCGTGGAGGCGTCCAGGGACCCCGGAGAAGGTGCACCGGGATCCCTGGGCGCCTTGTGGCTGGCACGCCGGCGATCAGTCGGCCCTCGTCAGCGGCGGGCCACCCCGTCCGCCCGCGCGGCCGCGGCCGTCGCCGCGGCGACGGCCGGGGCGACCCGGTCGTCGAACACGCTCGGGATGATGAGATCCTCGGCCAGCTCGTCCGCGATCACCGCGGCGAGCGCCCTCGCGGCGGCGAGCTTCATGCCCTCCGTCACGCGGCTGGCCCGGACGCCGAGCGCTCCCCGGAAGATTCCGGGGAAGGCGAGAACGTTGTTGATCTGGTTCGGGTAGTCACTGCGACCGGTCGCCACGATCCGCGCGTACTTGTGGGCGACCGCCGGGTCGATCTCGGGATCGGGGTTGGCCATCGCGAAAATGATCGCCTCCGGCGCCATGGTGGCGACCGCCTCCTCCGGGACCTGCCCGGCGGACAGCCCGAGGAAGACATCGGCGCCGGCGAGCGCGTCGGTGATGGACCCGGCCAGGCCGGCACGGTTGGTCTCGGCGGCGAGCGCGGCCTTGCTCGGGGTGAGGTTGTCCCGACCGGCGTAGAGGATGCCGCGGCTGTCGCCAACCGCGATGTCCCCGATGCCGGCGGCCAGCAGGATGCGGGCCACGGCGGCGCCGGCGGCGCCCGCGCCGGACACCACGGCACGCAGATCACCCAGGGTGCGTCCGGTGAGCTTCGCCGCATTCTCCAGCGCGGCCAGCGCGACGATGGCCGTTCCGTGCTGGTCGTCGTGGAAGACCGGGATGTCGACGCGGTCCTGCAGGAGGCGCTCGATGGCGAAGCAGCGCGGTGCCGAGATGTCCTCGAGGTTGATCCCGCCGAAGCTCGGAGCGAGGCGCGCGACGGTGTCGACGATCTCCTCGACGTCCGTGCAGGCAAGGGCCAGTGGCACCGCGTCCACACCACCGAAGCGCTTGAACAGTGCGGCCTTGCCCTCCATCACCGGCAGGGAGGCCGCGGGGCCGATGTCACCGAGGCCGAGCACGGCCGTCCCATCGGTGACCACGGCGACGGTGTTAGACCGCCAGGTGTAGTCGTCGGCAAGGGCCGGAGTCCCGGCGATGGCGGTACACACCTGCGCGACTCCGGGCGTATAGGCCAGGGACAGGTCTTCCCGATTGTTCAATCGAGCGGTAACGCTGATGCTGATCTTTCCTCCGCGGTGCAGGGCGAACGCGGGATCATCGTCGGACGGCCGCGGGCTGAGCCCGGCGAAGTCCGACGTGGTGGAACCGAGAGTCGGCTGGTCAGTGGTTGCGGTCACGGAGGTTGCTCCTCGAACGAGCCGCCGGCGGACCCCGCGACGATCGCGGTCTCACCTGGGCTGCGGCTACAACGTGCTCATACTCCCGTGCGGTGCGTGTTTCGCGGAAGAACAAGCCTGAGCGGTACCGCCTCATCGTGTAAGGCGGGCGATCGACCGGGTGTTGCCCGGGGTTGCTTCCAATATGGCACGCGCGGCCGCCCCTGCCCCCGACAGCGCTTCGCCGACGGCGAACCGACAACGAACGCATCGGCAACGGAAACAAAACATACCGCCACGGAGAGGATGCCGACGCCCGAGGGAAGCATCACGTGATCAGAAGCGGGGGTCTCCCCCGGCTACCGGCAACCCACCGACACGCCCGCCCGGGCCCAAAAGGTAATCCGTGCACAGCGATGCTTTCCGTCGTACTCGGGCGATGCCCATTCCGGCAATGACGGTAGCACTCCTGATGATTTCCGTCGGTGACCGGAACGACGGCTCCGGTGCCCCGGCGACGGCGATCTCCGGCATCCTCCGTCGACGGCTCCGTCCCTGGTCAGCTGCCCAAGGAGGTACACGACAAGGGCACTCCGACGGTGTGACGACCAACAGTTCTGACGGTATGGCGACCGACAGTTCGTACGCACTGAACGAATTCGTCGACACCGACGGAAGAACCATCGTCAGCATGGATATCGACCTGGCCCGGTCGCTCGCCGGCCTCCTGGCGGGCGAAGGTGCAACGCGCCCGGATCGCCTTCAATTCGGTTCCGCCATGGCCCGCGTCCGGTTGTTACGACATCGCTATGTCCTCGTTAACCGACACCAAGGAGCGGGAGAAACGGGTGGAATTTGTCACCTGCTTCGCCGCGGCCCCTCCGTCACGACCGGAGTCCGGGGCCGGCTCGGGTCCGACGCGTGGTCCGGCGTCCTGGGAGGCGCGGGACCGAACCGGTACCTTCGCACACGTGGAGATCAGCGAACTATCGGTTCCGGACGCCTGGGTGTTCACCCCGCGCCAGCACTCCGACAGCCGCGGGACCTTCCTGGAGTGGTTCCGCTCGGACGCTCTCGCCGAGGCGGTGGGGCATCCGCTCACCCTGTCGCAGGCCAACCACAGCGTGAGCCGGGCCGGCACGCTGCGCGGGGTGCACTACGCGCAGGTCCCCCCCAGCCAGGCGAAGTACGTGACGTGCGTGCACGGCCGGGTGCTGGACTGCGTCGTCGACATCAGGGTCGGCTCACCGACCTACGGGACGTTCGCGGCGGTCGTCCTCGACGACGTCGACCGGCGGGGCCTGTACGTCGCGGAGGGTCTCGGGCATGCCTTCATGGCGCTCACCGACGACGCCGCGATCTCCTACCTGTGCTCGACTCCGTACACCCCCGGGCGCGAGTACGGGGTCCACCCACTCGATCCCGATCTCGCGCTGCCCTGGCCCGACGATCTCGTGCCGTTGCTGTCCGACAAGGACACCGCGGCGCCGTCGCTCAAGGAGGCGGAGGCGGCTGGCCTGCTGCCCGACTATCGCGCCTGCCGGGCCCTGTACGCCGAGCTCCGCTCGGCGAGCGCCGCCGGGGACATCCGGTGATCCGGGTGGCCGGCCCCGGAGACGTCGAGGTCGTCCACCGCCTGGTCACCGAACTCGCCGCGTACGAGAAGGAGCCGGACGCCGTCGCCATGACGCCCGCCGATCTCGACACGGCCCTGTTCGGACCGGTGCCAGCCGCGCACTGTCTGGTGGCCACCACAGACCACCTTGCCGGCGACTCCGCCCCACCACAGGTCGCCGCCCCACCACAGGTCGTCGGCTTCGCGCTCTGGCACCCGACCTTCTCCACCTGGACCGGCCAGACCGGGATGTACCTCGTCGATCTGTTCGTCCGGCCGAACCACCGCCGCCGTGGCTACGGGCAGGCCCTGCTCACCACCCTCGCGGCGATCTGCGCCGACCGCGGCTACCGGCGCATGGAATGGGCCGTCCTGGACTGGAACGCCCCGGCGCAGGCGTTCTACCGCTCCCTCGGCGCGGGGCCGATCGAGGGCTGGACGACCTGGCGCATGGACGCCGACGCCATCACCGCCCTGGCCGGCGTCGGGACCGGCAGCGCCGCGGCCGGCACCGCCTAAGCCGACGACGGCCAGACAGGCCGGATGCAACAGCTTACGATCACCCGACCTGCGGTACCCAGCGGCGGCTGGGTACGGTGGAGTCGGTGGCCGCCGCCCGGCCGCCGACGGAGCGGAAACCGTCCGCCCATGCGGGACGTCATGGTCGGGAGCGGAATACTCGACCCGTCGACGGGTGGGCGAGGAACCGCCGACAATATCATTATCTAATCGACCTTGGTCGGCAGGACACCCGCGAGGCGCCGTCCTCGCGCGACGCAGGCTCTTTGGGGGTAGGAACGTGGATCCGACGCCTTCGACCGGCGGCGCGGAGAGCTCCGACACCATCGACAGCCAAACCGCCCACTCGGGCGGCCTACGCGACGTGGTTGCGCTCACCCTGCCCGCCGCGAGCGCCTACCTCACCGTCCTGCGCACGGCGACGGCCTCGCTGGCGGCCCGCCTCGACTTCACTCTCGACGACATCGAGGATCTCCGGATCGCCGTGGACGAGGCGTGCGCCCTGCTGCTCGTCTCGGCCGTGCCGGGTTCCTCGCTGGACTGCACGTTCACCCTCTCGCCGGGGGTGATGCACGTCCTGGTGACGGTCAAGAGCCTGGACGGCGAGCAGCCCTCCGAGGACACCTTCGCCTGGACCGTGCTCAAGGCGCTGGCGGGCGACGTGCAGACCTCGACGGGCCCGGGGTCGCGGGTGAGCATCGCCCTGCAGAAGCGCAGGGGCGTGCGCGCCGACCTCGGCGGGCCTCCGGCCGGACACGTCCGAGGGTCGGGTGCGTCCAGAGAGACTCCACTGGGCGACACGGTAGGTACGTCGTGACGTCGACCGGGAGAACGCCGACCCCACCGCGCACGGTACCTGATCACGATGTAGCCGATCGCAACGTAGCCGATCGCGACCCGGTGTCCGCGGTGGACCCGGTAGCGGCGTTGAGCCAACGGGGATCCGTGCTCGACGACCACCCGGGGATCGACAGCGATCCCGGCCCCGAGGTGACGACCCAGGCGCCACCGAACCCGGCGGTGGACGGTCCGGCGGTGGACGGTCCGGCGATCGACGGGGAGAGCGATCGGCCCGAGCGCGCGCACTCGCCCGACCGGGCCCTGGCCCGCACGCTGTTCGTCCGCCTCGCCGAGCTACCCGAGGACGATCCCGAACGCTCCGCCGTCCGCGATCAGCTCGTCCGGATGCACCTACCGCTGGTGGAGTACCTCGCCCGCCGCTTCCGTAACCGGGGCGAGCCGCTCGACGACCTCGTCCAGGTGGCCACCATCGGATTGATCAAATCGGTGGACCGGTTCGATCCAGAACGTGGGGTGGAGTTCTCGACCTACGCCACCCCGACCATTGTCGGTGAGATCAAGCGGCACTTCCGGGACAAGGGCTGGGCCATCCGGGTCCCCCGCCGCCTTCAGGAGCTCAAACTCTCCCTGACGAAGGCGACCTCCGAGCTCTCCCAGACGCTGGGCCGCTCCCCCACGGTGAGCGAGATCGCCCGGCATCTGCAGATGAGCGAAGATGACGTCCTCGAGGGGCTGGAGTCGGCGAACGCCTACTCGGCGGTCTCCCTCGACGCGCCGGACTCCGGCGACGACGAGGCGCCCGCCGTCGCGGACACCCTCGGCGTCCAGGACGAGTCCCTGGAGGGCGTCGAGTACCGCGAGTCCCTCAAGCCGCTGTTGGAGAAGCTCCCTCCGCGGGAGAAGCGCATCCTGCTGCTGCGGTTCTTCGGCAACATGACCCAGTCCCAGATCGCGACCGAGCTCGGCATCTCCCAGATGCACGTTTCCCGGCTCCTGGCCCGGACCCTGGCCCAGCTGCGGCGCGGCCTGCTCGAGGACGGCTGAGCGGATTCGTCACCCGGTCCCGCCGCCGCGCCGAGGCGGGACCACCGGCCCGAGCCCACCGGCCAGCAGCAACGCGACGACGATGACAAGGGGCACGACGAGCAGCGGGATGCCGTAGCCGTAGCGGCCGGACTGCACCAGCCCCCACGCCACCGGCAGGCACAGGATCTGCACGACCAAGGTGGGCGAGCGGAAGGATGCGCCGTTACGCAGCACGCCCCCCGCGAGGACCGCCACACCGAGCCCGCCGACGATGGCGAGCACCCCACCGCTCTCAGCACGACCCATGTCGTCAATGTCCGGCCCGAAGCCGCGCAGCACCTGCAGGATTCCGAGGGCCAGCAGGGTCAGCGCCTCGATGGCGAGCAGGACGGACGCCACCCGAGTGGGCACGGACGCCGCGCGAGCAGCCTGCCGCAGCGTGCCGAAGCGGCCGGCCGCCGGCTGATCGGGATGACTCGTGGATCCCATATCCCTGACACTACGTTCCCGGGGCCGTCCGCGTTCCCGGGGCCGTCCGCGTTCCCGGGGCCGTCGACCGGTGCCCCCGGGGACCCTCCGGACGGTGTCCACCGCGCCATCACCCGTCGCACTTCGCGAGGTGCCCGCCGGATTCCAACGGTGTGAGAGTTTTCCCAGCCGGCGACCCGGATGACCGGGCGGACTACGGTGGAGGCATGCGAGGGCTGTTGGTCGTCAACCCCGTCGCCACTGCTACGACCGAACGTGTTCGTGACGTCCTCGCCAGCGCGCTCGCCGCGGACCTCGCTCTGGAGACTGTGGTCACCAAGGGGCGGGGGCACGGGGTGGAAC
>NZ_CDWWXA010000058.1:20372-28000 GCF_977971845.1 Frankia sp. CeCAU1
CGGGGGCACGGGGTGGAACTGGGGGCCAGAGCGGCCGAACTCGGCGTCGACGTGGTGCTTGCGCTCGGTGGGGACGGTACCGTCAACGAGATCATCAACGGACTGCTCCAGAACGGTCCGGTACCGGGCGGCCCAGCGTTCGCCGTGGTCCCGGGTGGCAGCACCAACGTCTTCGCTCGCGCGCTAGGCTACTCCGCGTCACCGGTGGAGGCGACCGGCGAGCTGCTGAGCGCGCTCCGCGAGGGCCGCACCCAGCGGATCAGCCTCGGCCGGGCTCAGTACGGCGACGAACGGCGCTGGTTCACGTTCTGTTTCGGTATCGGCCTGGATGCCCGGGTCGTCGCGCGGGTCGAGGAGAAGCGTGGCAAGGGCAGACGCAACACCGCCGGCCTGTTCCTGCGGACCGCGGCGGGTCAGATCCTCCACGGCACCGACCGCCGCGGTTCGCCCATCACCCTGACGACCACCGACGCCGGCTCGGCCCCCGACCCCGGGACCACCGACCCGGCGGGCGGGCGGGCCGAGGAGCACATCGCCTTCTGCATCGTCTGCAACACCCGCCCGTGGACCTACTTCAACTCCCGTCCCGTCCTCGCCTGCCCGGACGCGTCCTTCGACACCGGTCTGGACCTCCTCGCGCTGCGGCGGGTACGGTTGCCCAGCGTGCTGCGGGCCGCCTCGCGGATACTCACCGACGGCGAGGGTCCGCGCGGTCGCAACGTGGTGCGCCGCCACAACACGTCGTCGATCCGTTTCTCCACGGATACGCCCCTGCCGGTGCAGATGGACGGCGAGTATCTCGGGATGTTCTCCGAGGTGCTGCTGACCCACCAGCCGCACGCGCTGCGCGTCGTCGCCTGACGGCTGCCCGCCCAGGAGAATGTCCGCTCAGGCGTCGAGCGCCGTGGTGGGGGTCCCGTCCAGCCGGGACAGCGCCTGGCAGATCTCCATGGGGTCGTCGCAGATCGCCCCGGTGACGCCCGCGTCGCGGATCCGCCGGGCGTCCTCGACGCTGGTCACCGTCCAGGTGATCAACCGGACGCCGGCTTCGCGCGCCCGTCCCGCCGCGTCGGAGGTGCCGAGCACCGCGCTGGTGTGCACATGCAGTTCGGTGTGGCCCGCCGACCGTGCGTAGGCGAGGCCGCCGCTCACCGACATCCGGGGCATGGTGAGGAACGCCGTCGTGACCGCGAGGTCGGCGTCACGCACCGCCTCGATGGCGAACCAGTCGAACGACGACACCGTGATGCCGCCGGCACCGGCGTCAAGGTCAGCGGCGTCCGGCCGGCGGCCGGTCCATCCCCGGGCACGCAGCGTCTCGGCAAGCCGGCGCGCGGTCTGCTCCCGGGGGGCGTCGAAGTCCGGCTGCCCGGGCTGGTTCTTGATCTCACAGATGAGCCGACCGTGACCATCCCACACGTCGAGGATCTCATCGAGCAGAGGGATCCCCCGGGCCCGCAGCGCCGCCGTGGTCTGCCGGACCACGGCCCGGCCGGCGGGACGGGACAGCCGCGCGTCGTGCACGCAGACCAGGTCGCCGTCCGCGCTGCGCCGCACGTCGACCTCGACACCGTCGGCGCCCACCCGCAACGCGGCATCCACCGCCTCGACCGTGTTCTCCGGGCCGGGAACCCTGCTGCCACGATGGCCGAGAACCTCCATGCCCCAACCCTGCCATCTCCGGCGACGCGAGCGGGTCAGATCGGGCCGGGATGACGGCGCGCACCGGCGCCGGAGCGGACCTCAGGCAGCCCTCAGGCACCACAGAACGGATCCATGACCGACTGGCATGACATCGGCGGCTTGATCGCCGAGGATCCGGGCCGCCCACCGGCCGCACCGGTAACGATCGATACAACGGAGCGTAACATCCCCTGGCAATCGGGGCTCCCGTGGCACTTCGGCCATCCAAGGAGACGGTCGCCCCCCGTGGTCCGTCTGTGTCCTTGCCGGACAAGTGCAGGCCAGCCAGGCTGTGAAGAGGCTTGCAGGTTCTTGCGCTGCTGCCTGTTCGGGTGGGAGGGTGGCGAATGTCCGAGGTGGATGCACGTGCACCCGGGCTTACCGACACCCGGCAACCCGCTCTACGGCCGCCGCCGAGGCCGAGCAGACATCCTGCTCAATTTATTTTTCACCTCGGCACAACCGTAGCGGCTCACAAAGCGTCTCATGTGCAGTGTGGCCCGAGACGAGAGAGGGAGTTGTACGCATGGACTGGCGCCACAGAGCGCTCTGCCGTGACGAGGATCCCGAGCTCTTCTTCCCGATCGGTACAACCGGTCCGGCGGAACGCCAGGTCGAAGAGGCAAAGGCCGTTTGCGCGCGGTGCGCAGTCACGAGTGACTGCCTCAACTGGGCACTGGACACCGGGCAGGACTCCGGTGTCTGGGGCGGGATGAGCGAGGACGAACGCCGGGCGCTCAAGCGCCAGGTCCGACTCCGGGTTCGAACCGCCTGACCGCAGGACCGTCCCCGACGGCGGGCCGACAGCACCCGAGGACCCGGCACCACGTCCCGGGTCCGAACAACAACACCCGCTCGCGGCAGGCCCTGCCCACCGGAAGCGGCACCGGCGGACCGCAGTGGTCGCCGCATGAGGTCATGCCACAACCCGTACCGCGGCACAGGGGTGGCTGGCAGCAGCATCGGCCGTTCTGTCCGCGCGTCCGCCGCAGCAATGCGGCGCGACGCGGACGGGGCGGCCGTAATGTTTTCCGCCCCCGACCGCACCTCCCGGCGATCGGACCCGCTCAGGCGAACCACCGCCCGGGACGGTCCCGATCCGGCCCCCCACGAGCACGCCACATCGGCACGACGGCCATGGACGAGGGACACATCCTGGGGAATACCCCCTCCCGGGCACCCTAAACACTCAACTTTCAGAAAGTGGGATCGACAGGAGCGCCTCCGTCCCGTGCTCTGGACCGGCCTGGAGCCGGATGGTGCCGTGCATCTCGCCCAGCACCAGCTGGCGGACGATCTGCAGCCCCAGCCTTGGCGAGTGCTCGAGCTGGAAGTCCTCGGGCAGCCCGGCACCGTCGTCGGCCACGACGACGTCAAGCCGGTCTGCCAGGCGGCTGACCCGGATCTCGATGGAACCCGCCGAACCGTCGAACGCATGTTCTACAGCATTCTGCAGAAGTTCGGAAAGCACAAGAGCCAACGGGGTGGCGAGTTCGCCGGGAAGCCGCCCGAACGACCCGGTCCGGCGGGTGTTCGCCCGGGCCCCGGTGGAGGCCAGATCCACCGTGACCGAGGTGATCTGGTCGGCGATCTCGTCGAACGGCACGCTCTCCCCCAGGCTCTGGGACAGCGTCTCGTGCACGACCGCGATCGAGGTGACCCGGCGCACCGACTCCCGCAGCGCCGAGCGCGCCTCGTCGACCTTCGTCCGCCGCATCTGCAACCGCAGTAGGGCGGCTACGGTCTGTAGATTGTTCTTGACCCTGTGATGAATCTCACGGATCGTCGCGTCCTTACTCAGCAGCAGCGCCTCGCGGCGACGTAGTTCGGAGACGTCCCGGACGAGCACCAGCACCTCCCGGGTCGCCCCGGGGAAGAGCGGTATCGCCCGCAGAAGTACCACCGTGCTCCCGACCGCGGCCTCCACCTCCACCGGCCGACGCCGGCCGAGCGCGTGCCAGACCGCCGGGGTCGTGGCGGACAGGTTCAGCGCCCGGTGCACGGAGCGGAGGTCCTCGCCCGTGACATTGCCGGTGTAGCCGAGCCGGCGGTACGCCGAGAGCGCGTTCGGACTCGCGAAGATCACCTTTCCGGCGCTGTCGAGCCGCATCATGCCGTCGCCCACCCGGGGGGACTCGGGAAGCTCCGCCGAGCTGCCGCGGAGCGGAAAGGCGCCCTCGGCGATCATCAGGGCCAGGTTGTTGGCACCCTGCAGATAAGCCGACTCCAGCGCGCTCGGCGTCCGGGTGGTCGCGAGGTTGGTGTCCCGGGCAAGGACGGCGATCACCTCGTCACCCCGCCGGACCGGGATCGCCTCGGTCCGCACCGGGACCCCGCCGTCCCACTCGGGCTCGCCCTCCCGCGCGATCCGGTGTTCCCGCCAGGCGTTCTGGACTACCCAGCGATTGATCACGACGCTGCCGACCTCGTCGTTGTGGTACGCGGTTGGACCGGTGGTGGGACGAACCTGGGCCACGACGAGGAATTCGGCTCCGCTGGCGTGGCCGCCCCGGCTGGCCCCCGAGCCGGAGCGGACAGGCACGAGCAGCAACAGATCAGCGAAGGAGAGGTCGGCGAGCAGAGCCCAGTCCGCGACGAGCGCGTGCAGGTGGTCGATGTCGTCGTCGCTGAGATCCGTGCTCGCGCGCAGCATGTCGGCGAGGGTTCCCACGGCTCGCAGACTGCCAGACCGGCCGGGTTCGTGAGGTGGCGGGCACCCCATCACAGTGGCCGATACCCGTACGCTGACCGTCGTGACCGTCGATGACGTCGAGGCTGCCGCGCCGCTCGCCTGGCTCGCGGACCACGCCCGGGCCCGGGCCGCCGCCGGGCTGCGCCGCGAGCTACGCCCGCGGGGCGGCCCGGACAAACCGGGCGCAAGCGTGCTCGTCGATCTCGCGGGCAACGACTACCTCGGGCTCAGCCGTCATCCGGCGGTCGTCGACGGCGGGATCCGCGCCCTGCGCGCCTGGGGTGCCGGGGCCACCGGGAGCCGGCTCATGACCGGGACGACCACGTTGCACGGGGAGCTGGAGAACGCGCTCGCCGCGCACGCCGGATTCGCCTCGGCCCTGGTCTTCTCCTCCGGCTACACGGCGAACCTCGCGGTGGTCACCGCCCTGGCCGGCCCCGGCGACCTGGTCGTCTCGGACGCGCTGAACCACGCCTCGATCGTGGACGCCTGCCGGCTGTCCCGGGCGGACGTCGTCGTGACACCGCATGCCGATGTGGCCACGGTCGCGGCGGCCCTCGCCGGACGCCCCTGGCGGCGGGCACTCGTCGTGACCGAGTCGGTGTTCTCCGCGGACGGCGATCTCGCCCCGTTGACCGAACTGCACGCGGCCGCCCGGGCCCACGGAGCGGTCCTGGTCGTCGACGAGGCCCATGCGCTCGGGGTGGTCGGGCCCGCCGGTCGGGGGGCACTCGCCGCCACTGGCCTCGCCGGGGAGCCGGACGTGGTGGCGACGGCCACCCTGTCCAAGGCGCTGGGCGGCCAGGGCGGCGCGGTGCTGGGCGAGGCGGCCGTGCGCGATCACCTCATCGACACCGCCCGCAGCTTCATCTTCGATACCGGCCTCGCCCCGGCGAACGTGGGCACCGCGCTGGCCGCCCTGGAGTTTCTGGGGGGCCACCCGGAGCTGCCCGGCACCGTCCGGCGCCGGGCCCGTCAGCTCGCCGGCCTGACCGGCGCGCCGGATCCCGCCGGGGCCGTCGTTTCAGTGATCATTGGGGATCCCGAACCCGCGATCGCGGCCGCGACGACCTGCCGCGGGCACGGGGTGGCCGTCGGCTGCTTCCGGCCACCGACGGTGCCGGTCGGGACCAGCCGGCTGCGCCTCGCCGCCCGGGCCGATCTCACCGATGCCGACCTCGCGATCGTCACCGACGCGCTGGCCGCCGCCGGGGTCCTGGCCCGATGACAGTCCTGGCCCGATGACGGTCCTGGTGATGACCGGGACCGGCACCGGGGTCGGTAAGACGGTGGTGACGGCCGCGATCGGCGCGCTCGCGCACGACCGACACCACGCGGTCGCGGTGGTGAAACCGGCCCAGACCGGTGTCGGCCCCGGCGAGCTGGGTGACGTCGACCTCGTCCGCGATCTGACCGGGATCACCGACGTCCACGAGCTGGCCCGCTACCCCGACCCGCTCGCTCCGGCCACCGCCGCCCGCAGGTCCGGGCACCGGGCCGTCGACCTCGACGAGCTCGCCGCCCGGATCGGCACCCTCGCCGACAGCCGCGATCTCGTCCTCGTCGAGGGCGCCGGCGGCCTGCTGGTCCGCTACGACGCGGGCGGCGCCACCCTCGCCGACCTCGCCCGGGTGCTGCGGGCGCCGGTGCTCGTCGTGACCGCCGCAGGCCTGGGCGCTCTGAACAACACGGCGCTGACCCTGGAGGCGCTGGCGCACCGCGGCCTGGACCTCGCCGGCGTGGTGGTCGGGTCCTGGCCGGCCGAACCGGATCTGGCCTGCCGGTGCAACCTCATCGACCTGGAAAGCCTGGCCGCCCGGCCGCTGGCCGGCGTCCTTCCGGCGGGAGCCGGCCTGCTGGCCCGGCTCGAGTTCCTGGCCGTGGCGCGTGCCTCGCTGCAACCGGCACTTGGCGGCACGTTCCGTGCCCAGGAGTTCAGAGCTCGCTACGAGACGTAACCACCATGCTCGATAGTCTTCGGGGCTCGATGGTGTTCGGGAATCCGGCCCCACATCCGCGCGCCGGTTCGACAATGGATGCGCATGCACCTGGGTGCATGCGCATCAGTCCCGACCACGATGCCCACCGCCACCACGCGCCCACCGCACCCGTCGACCCTTGTCTGGAGACCCCTGTGACTGCATCCGTGACCACGTCCGTGACCGCGCACCCCACCGCACCTGCACCGGTGTCGCCGCGGCCGCCGGCGGACCAGGACGGTGCCGACATCCTCACCGTGGCACGGCGCGGGGTCCTCGATGGCGGACGGGGGCTGGACGAGGCCGGCGTGCTCGCCGTGCTCCGGCTCCCGGACGAGACGCTGACCGATCTGCTCGCCCTGGCCCACGAGGTGCGGATGCGCTGGTGTGGTCCGGAGGTCGAGGTGGAGGGGATCGTCAGCCTCAAGACCGGCGGATGCCCGGAAGATTGTCACTTCTGCTCGCAGTCCGGCAAGTTCGACTCGCCGGTGCGGTCCGCCTGGCTGGACGTGCCCTCGCTCGTCGACGCCGCCCGGCAGACCGCGGCGACAGGCGCCACCGAGTTCTGCATCGTCGCGGCCGTACGGGGCCCGGACGCCCGGCTCATGGCGCAGGTGCGGGAGGGGGTCGCCGCCATCCGTGCGGCGGTCGACATCAACGTCGCCTGCTCGCTGGGCATGCTGACCTCCGAGCAGGTCGACGAACTCACGGCGATGGGTGTGCACCGTTACAACCACAATCTGGAGACGGCCCGCTCGCACTTCCCGAACGTGGTCACCACCCACAGCTGGGAGGAACGGTGGGAGACCTGTGAGATGGTGCGGGCCGCGGGGATGGAGCTGTGCTGCGGCGCCATTCTGGGCGTCGGCGAGAGCCTCGAGCAGCGTGCCGAGCTCGCCACCCAGCTTGCGGCCCTGGAGCCCGACGAGGTTCCGCTGAACTTCCTCAACCCGCGGCCGGGAACGCCCTTCGGGGATCTTCCGCTGGTCGAGCCGCGTGACGCGCTGCGCGCGATCGCGGCGTTCCGCCTCGCCATGCCGCGCACGATCCTGCGCTACTCCGGCGGACGCGAGATCACCCTGGGCGATCTCGACGTGCAGGGGATGCTCGGTGGCATCAACGCCATGATCGTCGGAAACTATCTGACGACGCTGGGCCGTTCCGCGGAGGCCGACCTGAAGATGCTGGCCGAGCTGAGCATGCCGATCAAGTCCCTGCAGGCCACTCTCTAAGCTGTTTTGACGCTGGTTCGTGCCCGGCTGGTTCGTGCCCGG
>NZ_CDWWXA010000059.1:0-27381 GCF_977971845.1 Frankia sp. CeCAU1
ATCCGGCGCGGCGGTCGGTCCACGCGGGTCAGGGGGCGAGGCGTTCGAGGACGGCCGCGATTCCCAGGAGCCGGGCCTCGTCCCCGTGCCGGCCGGCGGGAATCGGGTGTCGGGAATCAGGTGTCGGCCGGCGCATGTCACGATGACGCGGTTGACCCGGGCCGTCGTCCGGCATGCTGTCATGGTGAGCATCCTGACGGGTAGCGAAGCCACCGGAACGCAGTCCGATCCGTGGCCGGCTCCACTCGCACGGCAACCGGTCGAGGCCGTCGTCGCGGTGCCCGGCTCGAAGTCCGGCACAAACCGGGCACTCGTGCTCGCCGCGCTGGCGAACGGAACCTCCCGGCTGCGGGGTGCGCTGCGCTCCCGCGACACCCTGCTGATGGCCGGGGTGCTGAGGACGTTGGGTATCGAAGTATCCACCGAGAGTCCCGACTGGGTCGTCCACGGCCACCCGACACCGAGCGCCGCACCCACCGCGCGCGCGGAGTGCGGAAACGCGGGCACCGTGGCGCGCTTCACCCCGGCACTGGCCACGCTGACCCGCGGCGACGTCGTCTTTGACGGAGACGCGCGGATGCGCGAGCGTCCGCTCACCCCGCTGCTCGGCGCGCTGCGCGAGCTCGGCGCCGAGATCGACGGCGACCGAATGCCCTTCACCGTGCACGGCCGAGGGCGGCTGCGTGGCGGCGAGGTGATCGTGGATGCCTCCCACTCCAGCCAGCTTGTCTCGGGGCTGCTCCTCGCCTCCCCGCACTACGACACCGGGGTGACGGTCGTCCACCGCGGGTCCCGGCTGCCATCGGCTCCCTACCTGGACATGACCGTCGCGGATCTACGGGCCGCCGGTGCCACGGTCGAGGTCGACGCCGTGTGCTCCCCCGCGGCCGGCCCGGTGGCGGACACCCGGCGCTGGCGCGTCGAACCGGGCCGGCCGACCGCCGCGGACCGGACCATCGAACCGGACATGAACAGCGCGGCGGCCTTCCTCGCGGCGGCGGTCGCCACCGGCGGGCGGGTGATGATCCCGGACTGGCCGGAGTCGACCGAGCAGCCCGGCCGGCTGCTGCCCGATCTGCTGGTGGCGATGGGAGGCACGGCCCGGCGCATGCCGGCGGGCCTGGAGATCACCGGCGGCGGTGCCGTCCACGGGATCGACGTCGATCTGTCCGACTTCGGGGAGGCCGCTCCGATACTGACCGCCCTCGCCGTGCTCGCCGACTCGCCGTCACGGCTACGGGGCATCGCGCATCTGCGGCTGCAGGAGACCGACCGGCTGGCCGCCCTGGCCCTCGAACTCGGTCGCCTGGGCGCACGGATCACCGTCGCCGACGACGGACTGGCGATCAGTCCGGCGCCCCTGCACGGCGCCCGACTCGACCCGCACGCCGATCATCGGCTGGCGATGGCCTACGCGGTGGTAGGCCTCGTGGTGCCCGGGATCGTCATCGACAACATCGCGACGACCGGCAAGACGGTGCCGGACTTCCCCGAGATGTGGACGGCGATGCTGGACCAATGAGCGGCGCGACGCGACGCCCCCCGGGCCAGGCCGGCTGCCCCCCGGGTCCGACCGACGGCGCCGGCGGCTAGTCCGATGGCCCGCGAGCTGGACGAGGACGACGTCCGGGTCCGGCCGGGCCGGGGATCGCGCCCCCGGACCCGGGACCGGCCCGACCATGCCGAGGCGGTCGCGGCGGTGGTAGTGGGTGTCGACCGCGGCCGGTACACCTGCCGGCTCGACGCGATGGCCGACCTCCTGGTCGCGGCCGTGCGCGGTGGGTCGATGCGCCGGACCTCCGTGATAGTCGGTGACCGGGTGGCCCTCGTGGGAGATGTCTCCGGGGCGGCGGGCCTCTTGGCGCGCATCGTCCGCCGCGAGGAACGCACGAGCGTCCTGCGGCGCACCCCCGACGACAGCGATCCGGTGGAGCGCCCGATCGTCGCGAACGCCGACGTCCTGGTCATCGTCTGCGCGGTCACCGATCCGCCGCCGCGGCCCGGCCTGATCGACCGATGCCTGGTCGCCGCCTACGACGGCGGGCTCTCCCCGGTCCTGTGCCTGACCAAGACGGATCTCGCGGATCCGGCAGTGCTGGTGGACCTGTACCGCCCACTCGGACTCCCCGTCGTGACCACGCGCCCCGGTGGGGACCTGCGCGCGCTGCTGGAGCTGCTGACCAATCGGGTCAGTGTGCTGTTCGGGCACAGCGGGGTCGGCAAGTCCACCCTGGTGAACCGGCTGGTGCCGGCGGCGGACCGGGCGATCGGCGAGGTCAACGCCGTGACCGGCCGCGGCCGGCACACCTCGTCGGCCGCTGTCGCACTGCGGCTGTCCCAGGGGGGCACTGTCGTGGACACCCCGGGTGTCCGGTCGTTCGGGCTCGGCGCGGTGTCCCCGGACCGGGTGCTGCGCGCCTTCGAGGACCTCGCCGCGGCTGCCGCGCACTGTCAGCCCGGATGCGAGCACCTGGCGCCGTCCCCCGACTGCGCTCTGGACTCGGCGGTGCGGGACGGCCATGCCGACGCCGCCCGGCTGGCGAGCCTGCGCCGGCTGCTCGGCACCCGCGGAGCCTCACCTTGATCGCAATAGATCGGGAGATTGGTCACACTCACCCCGCCACCTGGTGTCCAGCGCCCGGGACCACCGACGCGCGGTGGCGCTCGGCTCGTAGTCTCGCAGGCGTGACCCCGCCTAACCCCGCATCCGTGAGCATCGAACCGACCGCGGACTCCGACACCGTCGCCATCGCCGACGATCTGGCCCTCGCGCTCAGCCTCGCGGACGCCGCCGACCGGATCACTCTTTCCCGATTCCAGGCAGTAGACCTGCACGTCGAGTCGAAGCCGGACAACACCCCGGTCTCCGACGCCGACACCGCCGTCGAGTCCATGATCCGCAAACGGCTCGCCGTGGCCCGGCCGGGCGACGCCGTGCTCGGCGAGGAGGAGGGTCTCGTCGGATCGGGCGCCCGTCGGCGCTGGATCCTGGACCCCGTTGACGGCACCAAGAACTTCGTGCGCGGCGTGCCCGTCTGGGGCACCCTGCTCGGACTCGAGGTGGACGGCGAGATGGTCGTCGGGGTCGCGAGCGCCCCGGCGATGAGCCGACGGTGGTGGGGAGCCCGGGGCACCGGCGCCTTCACTCGCGACGCCACTGGCGACACCCGTGCCCTGAAGGTCTCCTCGGTCACCAGCCTGGGTGACGCCTTCCTGTCCTTCGCCTCCGTCGAGGGCTGGCAGACCGCCGACCGGCTGGAGGAGTTCCTCCACCTCGCCGGCCAGGTCTGGCGGACCCGCGCCTACGGCGACTTCTGGTCGCACATGATGGTCGCCGAGGGCGCCGTGGACCTCGCCTGCGAACCCGCGGTGTCGCTCTGGGACATGGCCGCGCTCCAGGTCATCGTCGAGGAGGCCGGTGGCCGGTTCACCGACCTGGGCGGGCGCCGGGGACCGGGACACGGCACGGTGCTCACCACCAACGGGCATCTCCACAACGTCGCGCTGCAGTCGTTCAACGGCTCTTCATGATCGGTTTTGCGCATCGTGGTTCTCCCGCCCCCGGCCAGCGGGAGAACTCCCTGCCCGCGTTCCGTCGCGCTCTGGCCGGCGGGGCGAGTGGGCTGGAGTCGGACGTCTGGCTCGCCGCCGACGGCGTTCCGGTCCTGCATCATGACGGTGTGTTCGGCCTGCCCGGGCGGCGTCGGCGGATTCCCGACCTGACCGCCGACCGCCTGCCGGGGTGGCTGCCAACCCTCGCGGAGTTCTACGCGGAGCTGGGTACGTCCTTCGAGTTCAGTCTTGATCTGAAGGGCCCGCCGGGCAGCTGGGCGGACGCGGCGGCGGCCGTCGTCACCGTCGCCCGCGAGGCCGGTGGCGGCGAGGCCGCGAGGCGGCTGTGGCTGTGCGGCGGGCTCACGGACCTCGCGAAATACCGACCGCTGGATGACGACGTCCGGCTGGTGAACTCGACGTCGATCCGCGACATCGTCACCGGCGGCGGAATGACCGCGTACGGCGATGAACTCCGGGCTGTCGGAGTCACCGCCCTCAACCTGCGCGCGCGTGAATGGACCCCACCACGGGCCGGCATCGTCGGTGTTCTCCACGACCTGGGTATCGCCGTGTTCGGATGGGATGCGCAACGAACAACCACACTGACCCGGCTAGCCGGCTACGGGCTCGACGCGGTCTACAGTGACCATCTACGCCGGCTGGTACGCGTGACGGGTGCCACCCGGGCATAGCCAGCAGGGGTGCCCGGTGACGCGACTGTCGTAGATGCGCCAAGGTCAGACGAATTGGGTAGTCAACCAGGCGAAGTCGTTGATTCAGTTGTGCGCAGCGTGACGCGACTCCGGCACACCGTCATATCACTGCTGGTTAGGATAGCGCCGTGCAAGCTATAGCCGGCGTCGCCCTCGATCACCAGGGAAAGATCGGTTCCCCGAACCTGCGGATTGACCACGAAAGGGATAACACTCACTCCCGCGCCGGCGGCCGACGATGGCGCATCGTGGCACTTTCTTGACACCGGGATGTCGGGAGGCTGCACTCAGTCCTCCTCGGCGACTTTCAGCATCTGCTCCGGAAACCCGGTGCGTTCCGCCACATGCTCGACGGAGTATCCCTGTCGTAGCAGGTCACGAGCCTGTTCCAGGGTCCAGCCCCGACCGGGGTCGACCCGGCGGACAACCACCTCACTCGCCTGGCGCCGTTCCTGGGGCCAGCTGAGTCGTGCACGGCGTGCCAAGGGTCGACCTCCGAGATTTGAGAGGACTTTGGTGTTACGCCACCAAGGATAGGCCATATTGACGTCGGCCTGCCCGTTGAACTCCACGATAGCGGGTGCCGACCAGTTAATGCAGACCCGCGCCGGAAGACAGCGCATCACGCGAAGACTCTGGCCCGAACAGGCGGCACGCCAAGAGGTACGAGAGTCCTTGATCCTCGGCTGGCCGGATCCATCGGTGACCGGGAAGAGCTTCCGCGAGAGCGGTTCAGCCGAGAACGGCACCGACGCATCTCACCGGGTGACTTCCCGCAAGGCATGGCTATGGATGGCCAACCGGGTCGTGGATGCATAGCGGGTCCGCTCCGATGCGACGGGTCACCTCGGTGAACGTATAACGGCGGATCCCGGCCCCGCGGTGGCCGGCAGCCGTGCCCGTTTATCGGCTCCGGGTGAGGCCACGACCGAGGCCACGACCCGCGGCTTCCGCCGGGGCCGAACGCGCGCCCGACGGCTGGGCGGCGGGCACGGACACTTCCGTGGTCCTGGTCGAGCGGCCGTGCTCACGCAGCATCGTCCGCCACTGCTGCGGGGAGTGACTCGCCGGCCGGGTGGTCGCCAGAAAATCCTCGAGAACCGCCCGGAAGCGTTCGGGGTCAGTGTGATGGGGGAAATGCCCGGCACCGGCAAAGATCTCCAGGCGGCTCCCCGGCATCGCCTCGTGCGCCATCCACGCGTGCTCAACCGGGATGACGGCATCCCGGTCACCCCAGACGATCAGCGAGGGCATCCCGGCGGCGAGGTAGCACCGGTCCAGCATCGTGATGGACTGCCCACGCCCGTCCACCGCCGACCGTAGCGTGCGCAGGAACGCCGCCCGCGCGGTGGGTACGCCCAGCGAGTCGAAGACGTTCAGGAGATCGTCGGCGTCCCGCCCGAGATCGGTGTGCAGCAGGCGCAGCGCGTGCATTCCGGCCCAGCCGGCGACCCGCACCGGCGGCATGCCGATCAGGGACAGCACCGCCCCGGCTCCGGGCACGGCCGCCGCCCGCAGCGCGGGATGCAGGTGCGGCCCGACCCCGCCGGTGGCGACCAGCACCAACCGCTCGCAGCGCTCCGGGAACTGGTAGGCGAACTGCATGGCCACCCCGCCGCCCAGCGAGTGTCCGACGACCGTGGCGCGCTCAACCCCGAGGATGGTGAGCAGGTCTCGCATGCCGCACGCGTAGCCGGCCACCGAGTAGTCACCGCGCGGTTTGTCCGACTCACCGTGTCCCAGCAGGTCGGGAGCGATGACGGTGTGCCGGCGGGCCAACTTCGGGATGATCGAGGCCCAGGTGCGCGCGTTGTCCCCGATGCCGTGGATGAGCAGCAGAACCGGCCCGCGCCCGGCCCGCAGATAGCACCGCCGGTACCCGTGGACCGTGACGAAGCGGGAGGTCAGCGGGCCCACCCGGGGCACGCCATGGGCACGGCCGCCTCCGGTGCTCGTCGTCCCGTCTGCCGATGCCACGACCGAGGCTGGATTCTTCCTCACTCGCCACCACCCACCCGCGACTCGCCGCCACCCACCTGCCCCCGCTCGAAGCACACCATCCTACTTCCACGACCTACCCCGGGAGCCGGCCCGGGACTCGTACCCGGCTCCCCGCGCCCGACCGCTTCTGACCTGGTGGTCAGAACCTGATGGTCAGAATTCGATGTTGCTCATCACATGCTTGATCCTGGTGTAGTCCTCCAGGCCGTAGACCGACAGATCCTTGCCGTACCCGCTCTTCTTGAACCCACCGTGCGGCATCTCCGCCACCAGCCGGATGTGCGTGTTGATCCATACGCAGCCGAAGTCCAGTCGGCGGGCGACCCGCAGGGCCCGGCCGTGATCGCGGGTCCAGACGCTGGAGGCCAGGCCGTATTCGACCCCGTTGGCCCAGGCGACCGCGGTGTCCTCCGAGTCAAACCGCTGCACCGTGATGATCGGGCCGAACACCTCGGACTGGATGAGCTCGTCGTCCTGGCGCAGACCCGAGACGACCGTGGCCGGGTAGAAGTAGCCCGCCCGGTCCAGCGGAGCACCGCCGGCGAGCACCTCGGCATGTTCGGGTGCCCGCTCCACGAAACCGCTCACCCGGGCCAGTTGGCCCGCGTTGTTGAGGGGCCCGTAGTCGACGTCGGGCTCCTCCGGCGATCCAGTCGCAGTCTTCCCGGCCGCCTCGGCCAGGGCGGCTGCGAGGTCGTCGTGGACGCCCGGCGCGGCCAGCACCCTGGTCGCAGCCGTGCAGTCCTGGCCGGCGTTGAAGTACGCGGCCTCGGCGATCTGCCGCGCCACCACCGCCGGATCCACGTCATCGAAGACGATGACCGGCGCCTTGCCCCCGAGTTCGAGGTGCACCCTCTTCAAGGAGTCCGCCGCGGCCCGGGCGATCTCCATCCCGGCCCGCACGCTGCCGGTCACCGAGACCATCGCCGGGCCCGGATGGGCCACCAGCGCGCGTCCGGTGTCACGATCGCCACACACCACGTTGAGCACGCCGGGCGGGAGGAACTCCGCGGCGATCTCGGCAAGCAGCAGGCTGGAGGCCGGGGTGGTGTCGGAGGGCTTGAGCACGACGGTGTTGCCCGCCGCGATCGCCGGCGCGACCTTCCAGACCGCCATCATCAGCGGGTAGTTCCAGGGCGTGACCTGGGCACAGACCCCGATGGGCTCGCGGCGGACATAACTGGTGTGCCCCGCCAGGTACTCGCCGGCCGACCGGCCCTCGAGCAGCCGCGCGGCCCCGGCGAAGAACCGGATCTGGTCGGCGGACGGCTCGACCTCCTCGTCCACGGTGAGCCGCAGCGGTTTGCCGGTGTTCGCGCTCTCCACCGCCGCGACCTCGTCGGCCCGGTCCTCCAGCGCGTCGGCCACCCGCAGCAGTGCCCGGGACCGCTGCGCGGGCGTGGTGTCCCGCCAGCCCTCGAACGCCGCGCTCGCGGCCGCCACGGCCGCGTCGACGTCGGCCGGCCCCGACCGGGGTGCCTGCGCCAGCAGGTCCGCCGTCGACGGGTTCAGGATGGGCATTGTCTCGCCATCGACGGCCGGGGTGGAGACGCCACCGATGAGATTGGCGAAGATCGCATCCATGTCTCTGGTCCCTCCTGGGGGATCGGGCCGGCTCAGCCGACGAGGTCCCGGGCCATCTGGTCGAGGCTGTCGAGGTAGCGGTCGACATCGGCGTCGGTGTGCTGCACCGACAACGTCCACTCCTCCTCGCGCCCGGGCGCCATGAGGACGTTGCGGTTGGCGTTGTAGAGCCAGGCCAGTTCGGGCAACTCGGCGTTCTGGTGCGCCATGAACGAGGTGTAGTCACGGATCGGGGCGTCAGTGAAGTGCACGCATCCCTTCGAGCTGATGCCGACGGTGTAGCCGGGAATGCCGTGCCGGGTCAGGATCTCGTCGCAGCCGGCGGTCAACCGGCCACCCAGCCGATCGAGGTGGGTGTAGGCGTCGGGAGTGAGCACCTCGAACAGGCTCGCCCGGGCGGCAGCCATGGTCAGCGGGTTGCCGTTGTACGTGCCGACCTGTTTCACCCGGTCCGAGGCCACGGCCTCCATCAGTTCCGCCGTCGCGCCGATCGCCCCGGACGGCAGCCCGCCACCGAGCGCCTTGGCCAGGGTCACCAGGTCCGGGCGCACGCCGAACCTCTCGGTGGCCCCACCGGCCGCCACACACAGCCCCGTCTTGACCTCGTCGAAGATCAGGATAACCCCGTACCGGGAGGTGATCTCCCGGACCGCCGCCAGGTAACCGGGCTCCGGCAGGACGACGCCGAGGTTCATCATCGCCGCCTCCATGATCACACAGGCAGGCAGGCGTCCCTCGGCGGCGAGCGCGGCGATCCGCCGCTCCATCGCCGGAGCGTCGTTGAAGGGGACCGGCACCGTGAGGTCGACGACCACCCGGGGGATCCCGGCACCGTAACCTAGCGAGTTCATGTTCTCGGCCGGACCGATGTCGTCGTACGGGGTCCCGATCGACACCATCACGTAGTCGTGGTGCCCGTGGTACGAACCGAAGATCTTGACGATCGTGTCGCGGCCGGTGACGCCGCGGGCGATGCGGATCGCGTCCATCGTCGCCTCGGAGCCGGAGTTGACGTAGCGCCACTGCGGCAGCCCGAAGCGGCGGGCCAACTCCTCGCTGACCACCACGCAGTCCTCG
Organism: Frankia sp. CeCAU1; assembly: GCF_977971845.1. Taxonomy (NCBI): domain Bacteria; kingdom Bacillati; phylum Actinomycetota; class Actinomycetes; order Frankiales; family Frankiaceae; genus Frankia; species Frankia sp. CeCAU1. Next base: position 8,931 of record NZ_CDWWXA010000059.1, read on the forward strand.
GTGGGCATCGCGAAGTGCGTACCGAGCGCCACCCGCTCGGTCACGGCCCGCACGATCGCCGGGTGGGCGTGCCCCTGCACCATCGAACCGAACCCGTTGTGGAAGTCGGAGTATTCGTTGCCGTCGACGTCCCAGACCTTCGACCCGAGACCGCGGGTGAGGTAGATCGGCCAGGGATCACGCACCTGGTAGGACGACGGCACCCCGGAGGTCATCGACCGCACCGCCCGCGCATGCAGCGCCTCCGAGCCCCGGGTGCGGACGTCGAGGCGGGCGGACTCGCGCGCGGCCAACTCCGCGACCCTGGCCTGCGGCACAACCCGGGTCGCACCGCTCCCGGAGGCAGTCACATTCGACACTATCCACGCATCCTTTCCACCGATCAGCCACTGAAAGCGTAGCCTGATCGGCAGTTTGACGATGGAATCCGTCGAAGATTGCGTGGATAAGGCTCGCTTCCCAGTTCACTCATCGACGGCCATACGATGGCAGCAGGGGCAGGCCAGCGGGAACGGGCGTGGGGAACCGCCACGGAGGACTGAGGAGGACACCGGGTGCAGTCGCGACGGTCGCCCGGCCAGCGACTTAGCTCCGACACCCTGCTGGACGATGTCAACAAGGCCATCATCGAGCAGCTGCAGCAGGACGGCCGGCGATCCTACGCGGCCATGGCGGCGGCGGTCGGGCTCTCCGAGGCGGCCGTGCGCCAACGGGTGCAGCGTCTACTCGACGCCGGCATCATGCAGATCGTCGCCGTCACCGACCCGCTCCGGGTGGGCTTCCACCGGGAGGCGATGATCGGAGTGCGGGTCACCGGGGACACCCGCGTCGTCGCCGACACGATTGCCGCGCTGCCCGAGGTCGATTACGTCGTCCTGACGGCCGGATCCTTCGATCTCATCGTGGAGATCGTCGCCGAGAACGACGAGCACCTGCTCGAACTGATCAACGAACAGATCCGCGCTCTGCCACAGGTCCTCGCCACCGAGACGTTCGTCTACCTGCGGCTGGTCAAGCAGACCTACACCTGGGGAGCACGCTGAAACGTCCGGACGCCGACAGCGCGGGCCGCCGGGTGCGGAGGGGAAGCCGGGCCGGGTCGAACATCGATAGGGCGCAGAACCTGCCGACGGGCCGCCGGGCGCGGCGACGCGGGCGGGCATGCGGTTCGGGAGTGTCACCGTTTGTACCGCCGACGGGAACAACCAAGCGGCCACAACAAGAGTCCAACATATGCAACGAACGTCAAATATCTCGGCCCGGACACACGATGGGGTGAACATGGCGCTGGTCCACCATGACCCGCAGGACGGCATTATGGTTACCCGGATCGGGCAGGCGGAGATAACGGTACGTCCCGAGCCACCGGCGAGCGCCGGGAAGGCTCCGGTCATCCTGCTCCGGTTGGATGCGCCCATGCTCGACACCCTTGCCGCGGCCTACCTGGATCCGGACGAGGCCCGCCGACTGGCCCAAGCGCTGATGCGGGCGGCCGAGGCAGTGCGTCCGGCAAGCCCGTGGCGAACCCCGGGAACCACCCCCCGCTGATCCCGGGACGGGCCCCGCCGCGGGAGAACCCGCCGCCGACGGCCGCCATGCCGGGGGCGGCTCCCGGGCCACCACTGTGCGTCCCGGGCTCGGACGACCGCCAGTCCGGGCCCCGCGCCGCCGGGCGTCGACGCGTATCCCGGCCGGGCACCCGGGTCGCCAACCGGCGGAAGGAGCGGACGGATTCCGATGAAAACGGCCCGTGATACGGCCCGTGATAATGATGCCTGCCTAAATGCGAAAGTTCCCTCAGAAAAAATTTCCGAGGGAACTTTCGACTGGTAGCGGGGACAGGATTTGAACCTGTGACCTCTGGGTTATGAGCCCAGCGAGCTACCGAGCTGCTCCACCCCGCGTCGGTGTGTCTTCACTATACAGGGCCGCCATCGGCGGCTGTCAAATCGATGGCGGCCCCAATTTCGGAACTTTCGGGACTAGCCGGGCGCCGGGGCGGCCCGGGCCCCCGGTGGACCGGGAGTGTCGCCGCCGGCCACGGTCGCCGAAGGAGACGGAGCCGGTGGTTTGGCTGCCGGTGACGCGGGGACCGGTGACGCGGGCACCGACGCACCGGCCCGTGTCGCCGTGGCAGCGGGCGGTGTCGCCGCCGGACTCGACAGAGTACGCAGGCGACCCAGCGCATCAGCCAGCTCGCTCTGGGCCTTCCCGTAGGCGGTGAAGTCCGGCGGGCTCTTGCGCAGGGCGTCCTGCCCCGCCTGGTAGGCGCGGTCGGCGTCGCCCACGGCGTCCTGCAGCGCGGTCTGCCCCGGCGGCGGGACGCCGGCCCCGCCCTGCCCGGATCCGGGAGCCGGCGTGCCGTCCTGACCGGCGTCCGTGGTCGTGGCCCCGGTGCCGGCCCCGGCCGCCGCGGCACCGGCACCGGCACCGAAGACCTTGTCCAGGGCCTCACCCAGCGAGGCACCGAAACCGATGCGGTCGCCGAAGGCCGTGGCGACCCCCTGCAGGGTCGGGTAGCCGGTGCTCCCCCTGGCCTGGACGTAGTAGGGCTCGACGTAGAGCAGGCCGCCGGCCAGGGGCAGGGTCAGCAGGTTGCCCTCGATCGTGGTCGCTCCCCCGCTGCGCCATAGTGACAACTGTTTGGCCACGTCGCCGTTGCCCTCGATGGCGTTCTGCACCTGGACCGGACCGTTGATCGTGTTCCCCGCCGGCAGTTTGAGCAGGGTGAACCGGCCGTAGTTGGCGGGGTCACTGGACACCGCCATGTACGCCGCGAGCTTCGAGGACCGGGCGGAGATCAACGGCGAGGTGAGGTTGTAGGACGGGTCCTTGCGCCCGGGAAGCTGGCTGTAGACGTAGAACGGCGGCTGGGGTTGCCCGCTTCCATCCGGCGAGTCGGACACATCCCAGAAGTCCTCCTGGGAGTAGAAGTCCCGCGGGTTGGAGATGTGGTACTGCCCGATCAGATCGCGCTGGACCTTGAACAGGTCCTCCGGATAACGCAAGTGTGCTCGGAGGGACGGCGGGATGTCACTCTTCGGCTTCACCGTGTCCGGGAACGCCTTCATCCAGGTCCGTAGCACCGGGTCGGACTCGTCCCAGGCGTAGAGGGTGACGGTGCCGTTGTAGGCGTCCACTGTCGCCTTCACCGAGTTACGGATGTAGTTGACCTGGTTCGAGGCCTGCCGGGTGCGGTTGCCACTCTGGGTGGTCACCGAGTCGGCGGTCACGTCACCCAGGGTGCGCCGGGCGGAGTAGGGATAGCCGTCGGAGGTTGTGTAACCATCGAGAATCCAGGTCACCCGGCCATTGACGATCGCCGGGTACGGGTCTCCGTCGAGGGTGAGCCAGGGCGCTGCCTTGCTCACCCGGTCCCGCGGGTTTCGCTCGTCCAGGATCCGGGAGTTCTTCGTGATGTCACCGGAGAGCAGGATGTTCTTCTCCCCGAACCGCAGCGCGAACAGCGCCCGACGGAAGGTCGAGCCGATCGAGACCCCACCGTCGCCCTGGTAGGTCGTGGTGACCTGGGTTTCTCCCGGCCCCGGCCCATCGATCTCCATCTGCCTGGTGCCGACGATGGAATACGACGGCGACATCTCCCCGAAGTAGACCCGGTTCTCCTTGATACCGAAGGTACCGTCCTGCGGGAAACCGCTCACGCCGTGATCGAAGTCGGGGCGCCCCACGTCGACGGTGTTCGACGGCGCCGCGACAAATCCCTTGCCGTGGGTATAGGTCAGGTGCTCGTTGATCCAGTTGCGCTGCTGCGTTCCCAACCCGGCCTGGTTCAGCTCCCGCACCGATACCACGTAGTCCTGGGTCGTCGACTTCTTGTCCGCCCCTGTGACGGTGTACCGGTCGACGTCGAGCGTCGGCGGGAAACCATAGTAGCCGCGGAACTGCTGGAGCTGCTGGAACGTCCGGGAGAGTTTGCTGGGGTCGAGTAGACGGATGTTGGGGACCGTGCCGGTGTCGGCGGCGACCTGCTGGGCGGTGACGTCGGTGCTGGCGGCATAATCCTGCGGCTCGACGTCCTGGATGCCGTAGGCGGCCCGGGTCGCCGCGATGTTGCGCGCGATGTAGGGCTCCTCGCGGGTCGCCTCGTTCGGCCGGACCTGGAACTGCTGGACGATCGCCGGGTAGATCCCGCCGATCACCACCGAGGACAGGACAAGGATGCCCGCGCCGAGCAGCGGCAGCGTCCAGCCCCGCTGGAAGATGTTGTAGATGAACAGCACCGCGCAGGCCAGCGAGATGAACAGCAGGATCAGCTTCGCCGGCAGCACGGCGTGCACATCGGTGTAGGACGCACCGGTCCCCACCCCGCGCGAGGAGAACACCGAGCCGAACCGGTCGAGGTAGTACGCCCACGCCTTAAGCAGGGCGAGCAGCCCGAGTAGCACCGAGATGTGCGCCTTCGCCGCCGGGGTCACCCGTTCCCCCGTGGTCTGCATCCGGATTCCGCCGAACAGGTAGTGGGTCAGCAGGGTGACGAGCAACGACAGCAGCACCGCGCTCAGCAGGAAGCCGAGCAGGAACCGCTGGAAGGGATAGCTGAACGCGTAATAGCTGATATCCCGGTGAAACTGCAGATCAGGGGTCCCGAAAGACTCGCCGTTCACCCACAGCAGCCACGTCCGCCACTGGCCGGCGGCGGACAGGCCCGCAGCCAGGCCGAACAGCGTCGCGACCGCGAGCAAGATCAGCAGCATATACGGCTCGATCACCGACCGGTAGCGTTCCAGGTTCTGCTGCTCGGTCGACAACGGCCGAAGCGGCGGCCGTAGCCGGTACGCAAGTACGATGTTGGTCCCGACGATGATCGCCATTACCACGCCGAAAAGGACGAACAGCAAAATCCGGGTGTAGAGGACAGTGGTGAACACCCTGCTGAAGTCGATCGAGCGGTAGAACAGCAGGTCAGTGTATAGCCGGGCGAAGATGGCGATGATCGTGATCGCGAGGACGATGACAAGCAGCACCGGCACGAGCACCCTGGTGCGGGTCAGCACCGGGCGGCGACTGGTGGTTGCCACAGGTTCCTCCGTGCGTCGGTGATTCGGTGATTCGGGACGCGTACCGCCCTAGTACGGCAACCTACGCCAGGGGCTCTGGGGGAGATCGGAGAGGATGGGTCGGTGAACAGCCCGAACATCACGGAGTTGACCTCCGTCGTACTTGAGGTCGAGCGGCACGTCGCCGATTCCGGGTGGGATCAGCCCAGCCAGGTCTACGCGCTGGCCGACACCGCCGACCTGCTGGCGCGAGAACCCGCGCTGGCCCCCCACATCGGCGACTCCCCGCCTGGGTCGCTGACCCCGGTCGAGCAGGAACCGCTGCCGGTGGGGCGGCTCGACGAGGTGCTGGCGGGGATCGGATGGCCGCCGGAGGTGCTCGGATGCGTGCTGGTCACCGAGCTTGTCGTCCTGCCGCCCAGCGCGGAGGAGGAGGCTCCGTACTCCGATCACGAGATCGAGTACTGGGCGGCGAACCATCCCGAACGCCAGGACGTCCGCCTCGCCGTCGGGGTCACCCGCAGCGGGCTGCACGCGTCCTGCCTGCGAGTCCGCGGGGACGACGAACTCGTCATCGATCCGGATCTGGCCGACAACCTCGTCGACGGGCTGCTCGCGACCTTCCAGTGAGTCGACCCGGCGGGCGGCGGCGCACGGCAGCCGCCCGCCCTCTTCCGGCACCACCGGGCACAACGGCACCACCGGGCACAACGGCACCACCGGGCACAACGGCACCACCGGGCACAACGGCACCACCGGGCACAACGGCGCCACCGGGCACGCGGATGGGGCGCGCTTGGGGGCGCGCTCAGCAGGAGGGCACCGCCGCGGCCGGATTCGCCCGGAGGGCCTCGACGGCCTTCAGCGCGCCCGCCAGCGATTCCACCTTCACCAGGCGCGGACCGCCGGAGTCGATCGCGCGGGCGTCACCGCAGTTCCCCGCGGGGACCAGGAAGATCGATGCCCCGGACGCCCTGGCCCCGAGGATCTTCTGCTGGATACCGCCGATCGGTCCCACCTCACCGGCGGAGGTGATCGTCCCGGTGCCAGCAATGATCTTTCCTCCGGTCAACGCGCCGGGGGTGAGAAGGTCCACGATGCCCATCGCGAACATCAGCCCGGCACTCGGCCCGCCGACATCGGAGATGCGGATACGAACCGTGAAAGGGTAGGTCCGCTTCTCCGTCGTGGTGACACCGATCATGGCACGAGCGGGGTCGTCGGTGGCGGCCCGGGTCGTGACGGTGGCCGTGGCCGTCTTTCCGTCGCGCCGATAGGTGACCGTCACAGGATGGCCCGGAGCCACCTTCCCGATCTGCCGGCGCAGCTCCCCCTGGTTGGCCACGGCCACCCCACCGACCTGCACGATCACATCGCCCGGCATCAGCTTGCCGGTGGCCGGGGAGCCCGTGGGGACCCCGGCGACCGCGACCGAACGGCCGGTGGGCGCGATACCGAGCTGCGCGAGCGCTGCCGCGGTCGCCTGGTCCTGTGAGTCGAGCATCGCCTGCGCGTTCTCCTGCTGGATCTGCTCCTGACTCGAACCGGGCGGCCTGATCAGCTCGCTGGGGACCACCGCCCGGTCGGAGTCGGACCAGTCCCGCAGCGCGGTGACGAGGTTGAGCCGGGGCGTCTCCTCGACCGTGGTCAGTTCGAGCTTGCCGGCGGTCGGATAGGTCCGCCGGCCGTCCACGGTGATCAAGGACGTCCCGTCAACGCTGCCGAGGGTGTCGGTGACCGGCCCGGGGGCCAAGGTGACGAACGGTACCGGCATCCACAGCCCCGCGACCACGAGAACCAAGGCCAGTACCGACGCGACCACGAGGGTCTGGGTGCGCCGGACCATGCTCGCAGTCTATGTATCAGGGCTCACGGCCCTCGTCCCGGCGCCCGGGAACCGAGGTTCGCCACGACGGTCCGGGGTTGCGGTAATCGACACCGAAAGGCATTCGGTGGCCCGAAAGGCGCAGTGGAAGGCCGGGGCAGAGTCCGGAAGGCCGCGCGGAAGGCCGGGAGGTGGGGAGTAAAGAACGAGATCGAAAGCACGGTCGAGGGACTCGAAGGACCACTCGGTCCTGAACCGCCGTCCGGCGGCCGGTGAGACGCCCCGGCCGCCGGACGGAAACGATCAGATGGACTCGGGCGGCGGCGCCGTGTGTCTCGCGGACAACGGCGCCCCGGCCGAGGCGGACCGCCCGGGATGACCGGGATGACCGGGTTCGTCGAGGACGGTAACAGTACGAACCTCGTGCTGGGCGGGGATCGGTCGGGCCAGCGCGGCCATACTGCGCCGGTAGCCCTCAATCGTGATCATGGCTTCGGAGGTGCGGTCGGGACGGCTGCGTAGGGTGACCCACGCAAGAGTTATGAGCACGGCGACGGGGGGGATCAACAGGAACCACATGGGAGCCTCGACGTCGAGACGGGCAAGAAGATGACTTATTTCTATCGTAGGGTGCCCCGATCAGCAGGCGCCTACCCATTCCGCCGCGCCATCCGCAAAAATCTGGTGTTTCCAAATGGGAACCTGCTCCTTGATGTCATCGATCAGACGACGACAGGCGGCAAAAGCCTCCGCCCGGTGGGCCGCGCCGACCGCCACGATCACGGCGGTGTCCCCGACGGCGAGGTGACCGGTACGGTGGACCACCGCGACGGCCAGCACCGGTGCGGTCGCGGCGACGTCGCCGGCGACCCGGGCGATCTCCGTGCCGGCCCGGGGATGCGCCTGATACGTCAGGTCGGTCACCCCGCGGCCCTGGTCATGGCCCCGGACAGTGCCCACAAACAGGGCAATCCCCCCCACGCCGGGGGACCGCACGGCGGCCATGCACTCGTCCACCGACAGGGCGCCGTCCCGGATCTCCGCGAGCGTCACCCGCGCGACCGGGTCCGGGTCCGGCGCGGACGACGGAGACGACGGAGGTGGCGCGGGCGGCGCGGGTGGCGCGGGTGGCGCGGGCGCGGTCAGCGGGGCCCCCGCCGGAGAACACGTCGGTTCCACAGCTACGACCGTAACGGTCGGGGCCAGCGCCGTTTCGCCCGTTGGGCAGAAAACGCATTACCGTGGGTTCATGTGCCAACCGTGCGTGCGACTGCCCGCCTCCCGAGGAGGCTACGGCCGATGAGTGACAACTTCCCGTTCGGCTTCACGCCCGCTGGCGGCGGCGACGAGCCCCGGCCCCCCTTCGGTGGCGGCGCCCCGTTCTTTGCCGAGCTCGAACGGCTGCTGTCCTGGCATGGCGGTCCGGTCAACTGGGAGCTGGCCCGCCAGGTGGCCGTCAGGTCCCTCGGCGACGCCGACGCCGCGGTGCCCACGGCCCAGCGGGAGCCGGTGAGCGAGGCGATACGGATCGCCGACGTCTGGCTCGACGCGGTGACCTCGCTGCCGGCCGGAGCCACGGCGGCGCAGGCCTGGTCGCGGCAGGAGTGGATCGAGAAGACCCTGCCGGTCTGGCAGACCCTCTGCGACCCGATCGCGACGAAGGTCGCCGAGGCGATGCGCACTGGGATCTCCAGCGGGCTGAACCACCTCGGTGGTGGCGGGATCGAGCTGCCGAGTGAGCTGCGCGGCGCGCTGCCCCCGGGGCTCGACCCCAGCGGGCTGATGGCCACCGGCGGCCCGATCATGCAGATGATGAACCGGGTCGGCGGGATGCTGTTCGGCGCCCAGGTGGGGCAGGCGATCGGCACCCTGGCCGCCGAGGTCGTCTCCTCCACCGAGGTCGGGCTGCCACTCGGACCGGTCGGGACCGCCGCCCTGATCCCGGCGGGTGTCGTCGCCTTCGGTCAGGGCCTGGAGATCCCCGAGGACGAGGTCCGCATCTACCTGGCGCTGCGGGAGGCCGCGTCCAGCCGGCTGTTCGCGCACGTCCCCTGGCTACGCGCCCACGTCCTGGGTGCGGTGGAGGAGTACGCCCGCGGCATCGCGGTGGATACCGAGGCCGTCGGGCGGGTGATGCGGATGGTCGACCCGACGGCGTTGATGAACCCTGAACGGCTGTCGGAGGCGCTCGGCGAGGACGTGTTCAGCGACGCCACCACCCCCGAGCAGAAGGCCGCGCTCGCCCGTCTCGAACTGATCCTCGCGCTGATCGAGGGCTGGGTCGATCATGTGACGGACGCCGCGGCCACCGGTCATCTGCCGGCCGCGGGCAAACTGCGCGAGATGGTACGGCGCCGTCGCGCCGAAGGCGGTCCGGGCGAGCAGACCTTCGCCACGCTGGTCGGTCTCTCCCTGCGGCCACGCAAGCTGCGGGAGGCCGCCGCCCTGTGGGAGGCGGTACGGGACGCCCGGGGCCACGAGGGTCGCGACGCGCTGTGGGCGCATCCCGATCTGCTGCCCACCGCGGCAGATCTCGCCGCCCCGGAGGCGTTCGTGTCCGGCGCGTCGTCGAGCGCGCTCGACGACCCGATCGGTGAAATCGAGAAACTCCGCGGCGCCCCACCCGCCGATGGCGGATCCGACGGGCCGGACAACCCGGACAGGTAACCCGGACGGACCAGTGATGATCCACAGTTTCGTCCACAGCACGTCCACAGCGATCCACGGGTGTTCATCCTTCGCCGGTCGGACGTGCCACGCTGAGGATCCGCCGGTCGCCGTGACCGGCCCATCCTGGTCCGATTCCCCGGCCTCAACCGGCCGGCGGGAACACCCGGAGGATCCATGCGCCCGATCCTCAAGCCGGGCCTGCGCCGGCTCTGGCACAACAGCTCCACCCTGCAGCTCGGTATCGACGCCGCACGCGCCGTCATCCTCGCCGACCTGGCCCCGTCGGACGCCGCCCTGCTCGACGCCCTCGACGGCAGCCGCACGCTGGAGCAGCTGCGTCTCGATGGCACTCCCGCCGGCCGGGTCCTGCTCGACCTGCTCGCCGAGGCCGGTCTGCTGGACGACGCCACGGCGCCTCCCGGTGCGGCACCGCTGCCCGCGGTCGAGCATGACCGTCTGTCGCCCGACCTGGCGGCGCTGTCCCTGGTGTCGGAGGATCCGGCCGGTGCGCGCCGGGTCCTCGCCACCCGCCGGGCGATGCGGGTCCTCGTGCGCGGCGCCGGTCGCGTCGGTGCTCAGGTCGCGGCCCTGCTCGCCGCGGCCGGGATCGGTCGGGTCGTCATCGACGATCCCGAGGTGACGACCGCCGCCGACGTCTCCCCGGGCGGCCTGCGCCTCGACGATGTGGGGCGTCCCCGGTCCCTGGCCACCGGCGCGGCGGTGACCCGGGCCAGCCGGCAGGCCGCCGGGCACCGTCGGCCCGACGAGGACCGGTTCGCCGCGGATCTGATCGTGCTGGCTCCGGTCGGTCTGCCGATGATCCACCCTGGGGAGTGCCTCGATCTGGAAGGCCGAGGCACCGCCCATCTCGTGGCCGGAGTGCGGGAGACCACGGGGATCGTCGGTCCGCTCGTCGTGCCGACCGTGACCGCGTGCCTGCACTGCCAGCACCTCCACCGGTACTCCCGGAACCCCGTCTGGCCGGTGCTCGCCATGCAGATGGTCCACCGCCCGGCCGCCGGGTCGGACGCCTGCGAGATCACCCTGGCGGGTCTTGTCGCCGCGCTCACCGCCATGCAGGCCCTGGCCTTTCTGGACCTCGCAGCCTCGCCTCCGCCCGCCCTGTCCGGCGTCACGAGACCCACCCCGGGTCAACATTCCGACAACTCGGACCATCCGCCACCGACAGCAAGCAGTCACAATGAGACCTTCATTACATTGACTTCCTCGCGCACGGTCCTACCGGTGACCGCAGTCCTACCGGTGACCGCCGACGGCACGCTGGAGTTCACCGTTCCCGGCTGGCGGATTCGCCGACGCACCTGGCCGGTCCACCCCAACTGTCCCTGCCGCACCGCCCGATCGGCGGCCGCGTCGGCGGAGGCCTCTTCGCCGGTGGCACCCACGTGACCGTTCCACCCCGCGGGCGGTCGCCGCGCCGGCGTCCTGGAGTCATTTGGCGTCCTGGAGTCATTACGCCTGGCCGGCACCCGTGACGACGCGGAACAGGGCACGATGGAGCAGTGTCCGAGATCCCACGGCGGGCCGTCGTCCGCACCGCCAAGCTGGCCACGCTTCCCATCGGAATAGCCGGCCGAGCCACCCTCGGCGTCGGCAAACGCATCGGTGGTCGCCCCGCCGAGGCCGTCGCCTCCGAGCTCCAGCAGCGCACCGCCGCGCAGATCTTCCGGGTGCTCGGGGAGCTCAAGGGTGGCGCCATGAAACTGGGCCAGGCGCTGTCCGTCTTCGAGGCGGTGCTTCCCGACGACGTCGCCGGGCCCTACCGGGCGGCGCTGACCAGGCTGCAGGAGGCGGCGCCCCCGCTGCCGGCGGCAGTGGTGCACCGCGTGCTCGCCGAGGAGCTCGGAGCGGACTGGCGCTCGCTGTTCACGAGCTTCGACGACGTTCCGGCGGCGGCGGCCAGCATCGGCCAAGTGCATCGGGCGGTCTGGGCTGACGGCCGAGCCGTCGCGGTGAAGGTGCAGTATCCGGGAGCGGGTCCCGCTCTGCTCGCCGATCTCACCCAGCTCGGCCGGGCCGCTCGGCTGTTCGGCGCGGTCACTCCCGGATTGGACATCAAGCCGCTGGTCGAGGAGCTCAAGGCCCGGATCGCCGAGGAGCTCGACTATCGGTTGGAGGCCGCCTGGCAGGGGGCCTTCGCCGAGGCGTACGCGGACGACCCGGACGTCGTCATCCCCCGGCCGCTGGCCGGTTCTGGCCGGGTGCTCGTGAGCGAGTGGATCGAGGGAATACCCCTGTCCGTCATCATCGCGGACGGTACCCCGCAGCAGCGCGACACCGCCGGCCTGCTGCTCGTGCGGTTTCTCTACTCCTGCCCGGGTCGCGCCGGTCTGCTGCACGCTGATCCGCATCCCGGCAACTTCCGCCTACTGTCCGACGGGCGGCTCGGCGTCCTGGACTTCGGCGCCGTGAACCGCCTGCCGGACGGCCTGCCGGCGCCGATCGGCCGGCTGGCTCGACAGACCCTGGCCGGGGACGCCGACGCCGTCGAGCAGGGACTGCGCCGCGAGGGCTTCATCCCGCCGTCGGCCGAAATCCGAGCCGAGGACCTGCTGGATTATCTGGCCCCGATGCTGGAGCCGATCGCGGTGGAGGAGTTCACCTTCTCCCGAGGCTGGCTGCGCAAGGAGGCCGCCAGGCTCGGAGACTGGCGGTCGGCGGCGGCACAGCTCGGTCGCCAGCTCAATCTGCCGCCGTCGTACCTGCTCATCCACCGGGTGACACTCGGCGCGATCGGCATCCTGTGCCAGCTGGGCAGCACCGGCCGCTTCCGGGACGAGATGGAGCGCTGGCAACCCGGGTTCGCCGAACCGGGGACGGCGACCGCCCGCGCGGCCGAGGACGCCAACCGGCCCGGTCGTCCCCTGCCCGCTCTCCCCGTCCAGGACGAGACCGGAATCGTCCGGCCGCTGGACGGCCCGGTCGTTCTGGCCGGCGGGTTGCCCGACCCGCGCAAACCCCGCAGACCAGGACGGACCGGCAGGACGACCAAGGCCCGCAAGGCCGGGAGGTCGGCGGCCGACACCGCTCCGGCGACTGCCGACGACCGGGCCACCGCCCCTGCGGCGCTGCCCCTGCAGGCCGAGCCGGCCGAACCGAGCCGGCCTTCCACCCCGGCGAACCGCTCCGCCGCGGCTCGACCCGGGCCGGGCCGCAAGGCCGCCCCCCGCCGGGCACCGGACGAGGAGTCGTTCTCCGACCCCGCAACCGTGACCGACGCTTGTTGACGGGCCGGCCCGGCGGGTCAACCCCCCGGCTACTCGACGATGTCAACGATGTCGACGCCGAGATACAGGAAGCCGTATCCCTCGTCCCGGAAACGCACCCCGGCGGTGCGCAGCGCAGCCCCCCAGTCGCCCTGGCAGGTGGGATCCGCCGCCTCCGAGCCGTGGTCGGCGGTCAGCAGGATCGCGGTCTCGGCCAGCAGATCCCGCTCGGCGAGCAGGTCGAGGAAGGCGCACAACCGGGCGTCCGCGTCCCGCAGCGCGGCGCGGGCCTGCTCGGAGTACGGGCCGCCCCCGTGATGCCCGGTGTCGGTGATGGTGGTGTTCCACCACATCAGGTCCGGGGGCACCGCGTCCGCCGCCCAGAGCTGCTGGACCTGCGCGAGGCCGAGCGCGTCCACCCGGGTGGACCAGGCATAGTCGGCGTTCTCCCCTACCCAGCGGGCGGTGGCGTGCGGGTCGCCGTCGGCCGCAGGCAGGTAGTCCCCCATATCGCCGGCCCCGCCGTGGTTACCGGCGGCCCGCACGAGCCCGAAGGTCGAGTAGTCCGCACCCCGGTCGACCGGTTCGTTCACGCAGGCGCTGGTCGCCCCGGGTCGGTCGCGCGCGAGGGCCTCGAACAGCGTCTCCACCCCGTCCCGAAGCTGATCGCACGCGGAATGCCAGGTCCGCACGTCGTTGACGATGACCTGCTCGCCGGTCGCCCGGTCGAAGTACACGTTGTGCAGGATGCCGTGCCGGCCCGGCCCGACTCCGGTGAGCGCGGAGGTGTGGTTGGTCAACGTGACGCTGGGGAACTCGGCGATCGCGCCGCCGGTCAGGGCCGTCCCGGTGGCGAGCAGACGCGCGACCCCCGGCAGCTCGCCGGTGTGCGCGAGGTGCAGGACGTCGTTGCTGTTGGCCCCGTCCCAGAGCAGGCCGACGACGTGCCGGGCCCCTGGCCCCACCAGATCGGTGAGCGGCCTCCCCTCCACATCCGCCATGGTCACGCCGGCGAGGGCCGCGAGGGTGGGTCCGATGTCGATGACCCGCGCCGGACAGGATCAGCGGAGCCCGGGACTGGCCGGCATCCAACGATCCGTGCTCACCCAGGTGGCCGCCGCGGTCGGGCCAGTAGTGCCGGGGGGTGTGTACGACGATCAGATCGGGTGAACGGCTGGGATCGGCGAAGGCGGACAGCAGTCGCCGTCCGGCGAACGGGTAGGAGTTGCGCTCGTTCGGTGGTGACGGGTCGGCGAGCGCCGCCGCGAGCGGCACGCCGTGCATCGGATCCTCCGACCCGAGCGGATCACGCCCGAAGCGGAGTTCCCGGGGACCGTCCGGATCGGCCACCGGCAACCGCGACGAACCGATCGCGTTCGCCACGTAGAGCCAGCCGGAATCGACCCAGGCCACAAGATCCACGATCGCGGCCAGCTCGGGACCGGTGAGGACGGCAACGGCCAGAGAAAGATCGTCGGATGCGGCCAGTCCCGGCGCTCCGGCCGGACCCGCACCTGTGGACACCGGGTAGACACGCTCGCTGCTGGGCACGCCGGAACAGTACCGGGGCCGCAGGCACCAGCGGAAGAAAAGCGCGGCAACACCGGTGGGCGGAACACCGACGATCCGGTGTCCCGCCCGTGCTGGTGCGGCGATGCCACCGCCGCCCCCATGTGATCAACTGGTGGCACGGGGGCTCAGGCTGCGACCTCTTCTTCCTTGCGCTCCTTGCGCGGACGGCCGCGGGGCCGCTTACGCGGGACGACGCTGCCGGTCACCAGCAGTTCGCCGCCCCACACTCCCCAGGGCTCGGCACGGTCCAGCGCGGCGGACAGGCACGCCGCCCGGATGGGACAGGTCCGGCAGACGGCCTTGGCGGTCTCCACGTCCGCCGGGGACTCAGCGAAGAACATGTCAGGATCTACGTCCCAGCAGGGCAGGACGAGACGATCCCGCTCGATCCGGGAAACGACCGAGGGGTCGAACACCGATGTCACCTCCGAGACAGGTTGGTCTTCGGGTGGGATGAAGGAAGCGAAACGACAAAGGCCGCGGTCCCCATCGGGATCCGCGGCCTCGGATTCGGCTCCAGTCGGCGCTAGTCCAGGAGCGGATCGTGGGCGGATCCCCGGAAGGTGAAGTGACGGTGTGCATAGCCGGACGCCGGCGCCACGCCCCCCGCCGGGTTCGGGAACGCGGACTCCTGGGCCGACAGATCATCGGCTTGGACCGTGAGGACGGCGGCGGACGTGCCACGGCCTGCGGACGCACCGACGACGGCACCGATGGCGGCACTCATAAATGCCGCGCCGTGCCGGTTCTCCCACGGACGGGTGATCTCGGCGACAGCTCTGTCCATCACGATGCTGAACACGACGAAATCACCTCCTTCTCTGTGGGACCCGGAGTCCGTGGGACCCGGACGGATGTCACTCCACATGCCCGCTTCAGGCGTCCTCGGTAACGGTAGAAGCTCGCAGCGCGAACCACAACATATTTTCTGTGTTGCGCCGCGAACACTTCCAGTTACGAAGCGTCGGGCGGCGTGTCGGACCCCAGTGACTCCACCACCGGCGGCGACCCGACCGGCGGCGACCCGACCGGCGGCGTGCGCCCCGCGACAAGGGCGAGTACCTCCTCCCCGTAACGGTCGAGTTTGGCCTGTCCGATGCCGGGCAGCCGCACGAGCTCGGCCACCGTGCCCGGCCGGCTCTCGGCGATCGCCTGCAGCGTGGCGTCGGTGAAGACGACGAAGGCCGGTGCCCCCTGTTCCTTCGCCCGCGCCGAACGCCACACCCGCAGACGCTCGAACAGCGCGGCGTCGACGTCGCCGGGGCAGCCCTCGCAGCGCCCGACCCGCGCGTGCACACCCGTCAACGACCGGCCGCACGTCCGGCACCGCACCGCCGACCTGCTCCGGGACCGACCCGGGCCGGTCTCCTCCGCCCCGGCCATGGGCCTCGCGCCCTCGCCTCGCCCCCCGTGGCGGACGCCGGCCGCGGACTCCCGGCGCATCGGACGCAGATCGTCGAGGAACCGGGACGGCCGCCTCGACCGCCGGCCGCCCTCCGCCCGGGACAGCGCCCAGGACAGGACGAGATGCCTACGGGCCCTGGTCACCCCGACGTAGAGCAGGCGACGTTCCTCGGCGATCTGCTCGGCGGTCCTGGCATGGACGAGGGGAAGCGTGCCCTCGGTCAGCCCGACGAGGAACACCGCATCCCATTCCAGGCCCTTGGCGGTGTGCAGGGTCGACAGGGTCACCCCCTGCACCGTCGGCTGATGCTCGTGGGTCGCGCGGTCGCCGAGCTCGGCGACGAAGGCCTCGAGGTCGGCCTCGGGCGAACGGGCGGCGAGATCACCGGCCAGCCGGTGCAGCGCGGCGAGGTTCTCCCACTGTTCCCGCTCGGCGCCCGAGCCCACCGTGGGCTGGTCCGCCCGCCAGCCGAGCGCTGCGAGGATGTCGGCGACGGCGGCCGTGAGTCCCTCCGGGCGGTCGGTGTCGGCGGAGCGCACCGCGGCCCGCAGCAACCTCATGGCTGCGACGACCTCGGTCCGCTCGAAGAACTTCTCCCCGCCCCGGAGCAGGTAGGCGATACCGGCCCCGCCGATCGCCGCCTCATACGCCTCGGACTGGGCATTCGTGCGGTACAGCACGGCGATCTCACTCGCCGGCACGCCCTGGTCGATCAGCCTGCGGATCCGGGACGCCACCGCGGCGGCTTCCGCCGGCTCGCTGTCGCACTCCAGCCACACCGGGGCGGGACCGTCCGGGCGAGCAGCGACGAGGCGGGCCGCCGGGGCCGCCCGCATCAGGGTGTTCGCGAGTCCGACCACCTGGGGGGTGGACCGGTAGTCTCGGATCAGACGCACCACGGCCGCGTCCGGGAACCGGCGCGGGAATCCGAGCAGGTGCTCGGGCGACGCCCCGGTGAACGAATAGATCGTCTGATGGGGGTCCCCGACGACACAGAGGCTGTCGCGCTCCCCCAGCCAGGCGTCGAGGACACGCTGTTGCAGGTCGTTGACATCCTGATACTCGTCAACGACGAAATGGCGGTATCTGGCCCTCACCTCGGCCGCGACCCAGCTGTGCTCCTCGATCATCGCCGCGTTCAGCAGCAGCAGATCCTCCATGTCGATCACACCGGCGTCGCGCTTGACCTCCTCGTACGCGGCGTAGAGCCGGGCGACCGTCTCGGGGGGAGCGGCGGTCTCCCGCCCGCTCGCCGCCGCCATCCGAGCGTAGTCCGCCGGGGTCACAAGCGTCGTCTTCGCCCACTCGACCTCCGAGGTGAGGTCGCGCAGCTCGGCCCGGTCCGGCCGCAGGTGCAGGCGGGCGGCCGCCCGCACCACGTACGGGATCTTGCTCTTCTCCACCTTGGGCAGCGCGACCCCGGCGACCGACGGCCAGAAGTACAACAGTTGCTTGAGAGCCGCGGAATGGAACGTCCTGGCCTGCACTCCATCGACGCCCATGGCCCGCAACCGGCCGCGCAGCTCTCCCGCGGCCCTGGCCGTGAAGGTCACCGCCAGGATCTGGCCCGGCCCGACCCCCCCCTGCGCGACCATGTGCGCGACTCGATGGGTGATGGTGCGTGTCTTACCTGTACCGGCGCCGGCGAGGATGCAGACCGGTCCGAGCGGGGCTCCGGCCGCGGCCCGCTGTTCGGGATCGAGCGCGGCGAGCAGATCGTTGCCCGATCGCACACGGGCGGCCTGGGCGGCGAGGGCAGGCGGTCCGGACATCATCCGATACGGTAGTCCCCGCCGCGCGGCGGGAACCGACGGCGCCGCGGTGGGGTTACATGAACCGTTGTGTCACCAGCGGCTTGGAGGCCCTTTCGTGCTTACGATCTACACGACTTCCTGGTGTGGCTACTGTGTTCGGCTGAAGCGCCAACTCGACCGTGCCGGCATCGAGTACACGACCGTTGATATCGAGCAGGACCCGACAGCAGAGCAACGTGTCCGCGATGCGAACAACGGGAACGCGACCGTGCCGACCGTGCTCTTTCCCGATGGCACTGTGATGACGAACCCGAGCCTTCGCCAAGTCACAGAGAAGGCCACTTCTGCCGCATAACGGATACGTAGAGCAACGACATCTCGGGAGTTCTTACCTTCCCACTGCACACGCGGCCGGCTCGTGGGACGGTGTCCGTTACTGCCCGTGAAGTTTGTGGGAGAGTTCGGCCTGTGTCGTCAGCACCTTCAGAACAGGCGTGGAGCACCGTCGATGCCGCGCTGCGGGCCGCCAGTGCCCTTCACCGGATGGAGGCGGCCTGTTTCGTCGTGGTATCGACGACGACCGCGAGCTATCTCCGGGTAACAGGTCCCTCCCCTGGTCTCGACGAGGGAACGCACTATCCCCGAGGGGACAGCCTGGTCGCCCGCGTGCTCGACGGCACGCCCGCCACGGCGTCCGGTCTTGACCCGACGCACGCCGGATCCGACACGGCCGAATACCGCCAGCTCGGGATACGCAGCCATGTCACGATGCCGGTGGTCCGCACGGACGGTCGGCTGGTGGGCCTCCTCGTCGGCCTGGACCGTAGCAAGGTGATCGTATCGGCCGACATCCTGGCCCTGCTGCGCGGGGTGGCCGATGCACTCGCGGTCACCGGGGACGTTCCCGCGCCGAGCCCGCCGACGGTCTCCGCGAACGGTCCCCGCCCGCCCGGCGGCCCGCCCCCGCCGGGCGGGCGGGG
>NZ_CDWWXA010000060.1:0-2583 GCF_977971845.1 Frankia sp. CeCAU1
GGCGAGGCGGCATAGGTGATGAGCGCTATCGATCACCACGATGCAACGGCGATCAGACCGGCCGCGACGAGCCTCGGTCTGGCCCCCACCAGCCTCCTTGTCCGACGGGACACGCGCGGGCGTCCGGGCCGGCCCTGGACCTTCGGCCGCACTGACGCGCCGCCGGTTGACACCTGGAGCCGCCCCAGGAAGCTCCTGCTCCTGGCCGGGTTACTCGTCCATGGCACGGAGCAGGCTCGCGGGCAGCGATCGATCCGGGCCGGCTCCCGTAGTCCATCGGGAGCCCCATCGGCCGAGTTCCATCAGGATCGGCGCGAGATCCCGGCCCGCCGACGTCAGCTCGTATTCCGAACGAGGTGGACGTGGCTGATAAAGCCTGCGTTGCAGGATGCCTCGATCGACGAGCCGGTCGAGGCGCCGGGTGAGGGTGTGATCGGAGATCTTCAGACGGGTTCGGAAGTCGTCGTAGCGCCGAGCGCCGCCGAACGCCTCTCGGATGATCAGCAGGGACCAGTGATCGCCGATCAGCCCGAGCGCGCGAGCGGCCGGGCAGTCGGACTCGTCGTGCTGGTCAAGCACCCGGCCAGTGTATCTGTTGACTTCCATTTCGGAAGCATCTAGGATCCCTTCCGGAATGGAAGTCGATCTCGGGGGAGTGGAGGCGAGTATGTCGAGGTCCGCTCAGCCGAAGGAGTCTGCGGCATCACCACTGCTGCTGCCGGTCGTGTGCCTCGGCCAGTTCCTGGTCGTGTTCAGCCTGTCCAGCGTGAATGTCGCGCTACCCAGCCTGGCTGCCGATCTTCAGATGAGCCGCGAGACCCAGCCCTACACGGTCACGGCCTACGGGATAGCCCTGGGCAGCCTGCTCCTGCTGGGTGGCAGGGCTGGCGATCTACTCGGCCGACGGCGACTGTTCCGGCTGGGCACGGGGGTCTTCGCGGTCGGCACCGTGGTGTGCACGCTCGCCAACGTGACCGGCGTGCTGCTCGCTGGGCGGGCCCTGGAGGGGCTCGGTGCGGCCATGCTCGCCCCGGCCGCGCTGGGGACGATCAACGCGATCTACCCGCAAGGGCCGAGCAGAAACAAGGCGCTCGGGGTGTTCGGTGCGGTGTCCAGCGCGGCGGCCGGAGTGGGCGTCTTGGCGGGCGGGGTCCTCACCGACGGGCCGGGATGGCGGTGGGCGTTCGCGATCAAAATTCCCTTCTGCCTACTCCTGCTTGCCGTGGTCGGAAGGATCATGCCGGAGACCCGTGACACCCGTTCTCACCACGGCTTCGACATCGCCGGCGCGCTCACCGCGACCGGGTCGATGTTCTCGCTGGTCGTGGCCATCACACAGGCGGAGCAGCGCGGTTTCACCAGCCCGGCGATCCTTGCTCTGTTCGGATCAGCCGCCGTTCTTCTGATCGCCTTCATCGTGATCGAGAGCCGCAGCGACGACCCGCTCATGCCGTTGGCCCTCTTCCGTCGGCGTGGTCTCAGCGTCGCCAACGGCGCGACCCTGCTCGTGTGGGCCAGCTTCGGGTCGGCTTTCCTCCTGGTGGCCCTGTATGTGCAGCAGGTACTCGGCTACAGCCCGATGAAGGCCGGGCTGACATTCGTGCCGATGGCAACCGCGGCCGCGCTCGCGGCCAACGTCGCCCAGGCGACAGCGAGTCGTTCCGCGCGCGGTCCCAAACCCGCGCTGCTCGTCGGCCTTGTCCTCCTCACTGTCGGCGTGGCCCTCCTGTCCCGGGGCGACGCCGACACCAGGTACACGGCGGTGCTGCTGCCGGCGCTCGTGCTGTGCGGCGCCGGTCTCGCGACCTCCCTCACCGCACTCAACGTGGCCGCCTTCAGCGGCTCCAACAGCGACGACTCCGGGGTTGAGGCAGGACTCCTGAGCACCTCCCAGGAGATCGGCGCGGCCCTCGGCGTCTCGATTCTCTCGACGGTGTCGGCCCGCGTCATCTCCGATCATCTCGCCGCTCATCCCGGAGATCCGACCGCGATGCTTAGCGGCGCAGTCGATGCCTTTCAGGTGTCCTTCGTCGTCGCGGCGGGCATGGCTGCCGGCGCCTTCCTGCTTTCCCTGATCGCACTCTCGGCGCGGGTTGATATCCCTCCGGCCAGCGTGTCGGAAAACCCCCTCGCGGAACCAGCCTCGATAATGCCCTCAAGGTGACACGGTCGCCCTAGACGAGACTTCCGAAGATCGTCGCGCGGGTTCCGCCCGCCTTCTCATCGGATCGAACTCGGCTGCGGCCATGCGGCTGCTCCTGCCAGGCCTCCGCTCCCCTCGTCCCGCTCGCGGCCTCCTCCGCTGGGCCGTGCCGTTTCCTCCTCCCGCAGCACATCCGACGTCAGTGACGCTGGCCAGTGATTTCTTCCTGGCCAGCCCGTCAGTACCCGCGCTCCTCAATGAATCGCTCCTTGAGGAGCAGGCCCGCGACCCCGCTTCCCACCCCGTGGGACGGGGTTGTTGTCGTGTCCGGTGGGGTCAGGGGTGATCCCGGCCCGCCGGTAGTGCCCGCTGATATCTCCCTCCGGTCTGTCGCGTAGGAGACAGCGGAGTCCTTGTTGCTAAATTGCTACGTATCGCCC
>NZ_CDWWXA010000060.1:2828-27536 GCF_977971845.1 Frankia sp. CeCAU1
GAGTGGTGATGTCCAGTTGTTCAGGAAGAAAGGATTGGCTGATGGTAGTTCTTGACCAACGGCTGCTCGAGAGTTGTCGACGCTACGTCGACGATATGCCGCCGCGCTTCAACTACATGACTGCCCCCGAGCTGGCCAAAGCCCTGGAGTCCCATCCGGACGCATACTTCGTCCTTGACAACCGCACCCCCGAGGCGTACGCGGCGGGCCATATACCGGGTGCCGTGAACATGTGGTTCAAGGACGTGCTGTCCGACAGCAACCTCGCTCTTCTCCCTCGGGACAAGACAATCGTCATCGTATGCTGGGTGGGCCATACGGCCAGTCAGCTCGTCGCCCTGCTCGGTCTGCTGGGTTTCACCGTCGCAGGTCTTCAGTACGGCATGGGTGAAAGCCCGGTGCCCGATTCCCCCCGGGCCGGCTGGCGCGATCTGGGCCTGCCGCTGGAAAAGAAAATTGGCTAGCGAATCGCTCACCTGATCTGGTGCAACGCCTATCTGCCCTCACTGCAGGTCAAGACTTCCAAGAACCTGCTTCGAATCTTGTCCTGACCGCGAACGAACGGCGCTACACCATGGGATCGAATCCCGGTACTCGGCGTGCCGACCGGTCACAGCCCTCTTTGTCAGGCTGGAATACCGGACCGGAGTACTTCTAAAACAGACTCTAAGAGGGAGTCTTAATCAGCCATGCCCAACGAAACCGCAACAGAGATCATCGATCTGCTGTTTCAGTTCCGGCGGCTCTCCGATCCGACGGAGGTCTGCTCGGCCCAGCCCTGTGAGCTCTGCTTCGACATCCATCGCCCAAAGATCGAGTACTGGATCAACCGGAAAGAGCCGATCCACTTCGTGATCCTCGCTTTCCCGGCCAAGTCACCCAACAGGCAGAAGGTCCTCGGCTCGCTGCCGGATCTCGCCGAGCGCATTGCGCTCGACTTTCTGCGCTCGATGTGTGAGCACATCGGCCATTTTTATGAGCCCGGAGCCAGGATCACGGTCTGCTCGGACGGGCACGTGTTCGGGGACCTGATCAGTGTCTCCGACGAGGCCATCTCGTCCTACCGCAGCGATCTGGAGGCGCTGCTGGTCGACATCAGAGCACACAATATCGATCTCTACTCACTGGACGACGCGTTCGGCGCCGGTGACTTCACCGAGCTGCGTGGGAAACTGGAGGAAAACTATGCCGCAACGGTGGCGGAACTGCGCCAGCAGATCGCCACGAGCCCAGCCACGAAGACGCAGTTCAACGGCATCCACCGTTTCGTGTTCGAGGATCTGCTGGTGCTGCGCCCGGAGACCAGCCGCACTCAACTCCGGCTCGCCAGCAAGGATCTCGCCTACCAGATCGTCCGCCGCAGCAACGCCTGGAGCCGACTCGTCGCCGAGCAGTTCCCGTCCGCCGTCCGCCTGTCGATCCACCCCCAGCCCTGCCATTCCGAGAAAATCGGCATCCATATGATCAGAACCAGGGACAACTGGCTCACCCCCTGGCATGGCGTCGCCATGGACGACGGCAACAGTGTCACGCTAATAAAGCGCAGCACCGCCGAAAAGCTGAACGCGTCGGTGGTCTGGCGCAATGGACGACCGAGTCACTTCGTCGCTCCGCATCTCATGCGGACGGATTCGAGGGTGAAGGAGACCGTCTCGTGAGTGCCGGGGCACTGGTCGACGCCAGCTCGGCGCCGCGGCGTTCGCTGCATCCGTTCGGACTGTTGATCGAATCATCCAGTGACACGGATCTGACCGCCGTGCCACCCGAGGAGTTGACCCAGTTCGTCGCGGATTCGAAGCTGCTGGTGCTACGAGGTTTCCAATCTCCTTCGACTACCGATCTCGTCGCCTACTGCCGGCGAATAGGCGAGATCCTGACCTGGGACTTCGGGGAGGTGCTGGATCTGACGGTGCACGAGGACCCACAGAACTACCTGTTCACCACGGGTCCGGTGCCCTTCCACTGGGACGGCGCGTTCGCCCGGCTCACGCCACGCTTCATCGTGTTCCGCTGCCTACGCGCTCCCAACCCGGATAGCGGCGGGGAGACGACTTTCTGCGACACCGCCCGCATCATTTCCGCCGCGCCTGCGCACCTGCGTGACACCTGGGCCGGCGTCCGGATCGACTACCAGACCGAAAAGATCAAGCACTACGGCGGACACATCGTGCAGGACCTCGTGGTGCCCCATGCCGTGACGGGTGTGCCGACTCTTCGTTTTGCCGAGGCGCTCGACCCGGCCGAATATCTCAATCCGCTGTTCCTCGACATCCACGGCGTCTCACGGACTGATCGCGAGGACTTTCTCGACGATCTTTCGGCCCGGCTCTACGACCCGTCCGTCAGCTACGCGCACGCATGGCGTTCCGGCGATGTCGTGATCGCGGACAACCATGCGCTGCTACACGGTCGACGGTCTTACTCGCTGGCCTCCTCGCGGCGACTCCAACGCATTCATGTGATCTGAGCCAAGATTCGAGGAAATGGAGAAGACATGCGGGATCATTACGACGTTATTATCGCCGGCGGCGGGCCGGCGGGCTCTACACTGGCCGCGCTGCTCGCCCGCACGTCGGACCTGAAAGTAGCGATCTTCGAGAAGGATGAGTTTCCGCGTGAGCACATCGGCGAGTCGTTCGCGCACCCGTTGATCCCGGTGCTGGCAGAGAGCGGAGCGCTCGCGAAGGTGCTGGCCAGCAACTGCTGGGTAAAGAAATTTGGCGGTATCTACAGCTGGGCGCGGCAGGGTCCGAGCCGGGCGTTCTTCGACCACGCGAACTGGGCGGTGGACGGGGTACACCGATGGGCGCTGCACGTCAACCGTTCAGAGTTCGACCAGATCCTGCTGGAACACGCCCGGGACCTCGGAGTCGACGTCACCACCGGGATGGCCGTCACCGACTTCGCCGCGGCCGCCAACGGCTGTCAGGTGACGCTCGCCGACGGCACCGCCGTGTCCGGCGCGTACTTCGTCGATGCCTCCGGTCGCCAGCAGAGCCTGGTCACCAAAAAGCCTCGCGAATGGTTGTCCGGCTACCGGAACATCGCGATCTGGCAGCACTACCTGGGCGGCCTTCCGGCCCAGGGGCTCGACGGCGACTGGAACATCTTCCGGGAGAAGAACCTCTCGCCGATCGGTTGCTTCGCGTTTCCCGACGGCTGGTGCTGGTACATCCCCGTCCCCAAGATTGTGAACGGGGAGCGGGTACTCACGCACTCGATCGGCATCGTGACGAGCCCGGAGGTGCTGAAGGAACCCGGGAAGGACTTCACGGACTCCGAGGTCTTTCTGCGCACCGTCCGCGGCGTGCCGCGGCTGGCCGACCTGGTGGCCGAGGTGACGCCGATCTCCGACCAGATGATGACGGTCACCAACTACTCCCGGGTCAATGAGCGCTTCGCCGACCTCGACCGGCGCTGGATCCTGATCGGCGATGCCTCCTACTTCGTGGACCCCCTCTTCTCGTCCGGGGTCGCGTTCGCGGCCAACCAGGCGGCCTCGGCGGCGCTGCTGCTGCGCACCACGCTGCGCGCCGAACTCTCCCCGGGTCTGGTGAGAGATCTGTGGCAGGACTACGACCACGAATGGCACGGAATGGCCGAGGTGTTCGCGCTCTCGATTGATCAATGGTATCACATGATCGGCGCGGACAACCCGGGCAGCGCATACTGGCACCGGCGCAATTCGAGTCCGCATCTGGACATGCCCGAGCGGTCCTTCGACGCGCTGCTCAACACGGCGTTCACCCCCGACCTGCTCCTGATCATGACGCGCGGCACCGGCCGAATGTCCGACCTGGCGATCGACGGTCCGTACCAGCAGGCTCGCGCGCACGTGATGCTGACGGAACCGGAACCGGACGCCGTGCTGGTCGCCGCTCCCGGAGTCCGGATGCGGGCCGGCGTGGCGCTGGATGTCCCCGGCTTCAAAGCGGTGCTTCCACCGGCCGACCTCGAACTGGACACGCCCGCCGCGGTACGGGCCGCCGTCGCCGAGTACTGGACCGATCCGGTGGCGGCCGAGGCGAACGGCGGCCTCGGCGTGCCTTCTCCGACCGCCTCCCCAGTACCGTGCCACCGTTTCGAGTTCGATTCCGACGCACTCGTCGATTCCGGCTCAGGCGCGACGGGGTTTTCGGTGCGCGGGCTGGACAGTCACGACGGCGCACCGCAGCTGTGGGAGATACTCAGCCGCGGTCCGGTCGTCTACGGCGAGCTCGGCTCGCGGCTCGCCCCCGGTCAGCGGGTGCTGCTGCAGCGGCTGATAAAGGCCGGAATGGTCACCGTCAAGACCGCGGCGAGGCAGACCACGCCGGGGACTGAAGCCGCCGAGGTCACCCTCGCGGACTGACCGAAGCGGCTGCCGGCCAGCCGGGCGCGGGCCGGGCCGGTCGCTCACGCCGGCCCGGCCCGGGTCTCAGCCGGCGTGCGCGGGGACGACCTCGACGTCGGTAGTCGACTCCCGCCCGGCCCGGATGAGCACGACGATCACCACCGCTGCGAGCGCGATGAGGATGGCGCCCCACAGGAACGCCGTGGTGTAGCCATCGATCTGCGCCTGGTCGAGAAGCGCCTTCCCACCCCGCCCGTGATCGGCCAGGTAGTTGGTGACGGCCGTCGCGTAAACGGTGTTGAGCAACGCGGTTCCCAGCGCCCCGCCGATCTGCTGGGTCGTGTTGACCAGCGCGCTGGCCACCCCCGCGTCGTGTGGGGCGACCCCGATCAGCGCGAGGTTCGACAGGGGCACGAACGAGAAGCCCATGCCGATGCTGATCAGCAGCTCGGAGGGCAGGATGTGCACGACGTAGCTCGAATCCGTCCCGACCCCGAGGAGCAGCGCCATCCCGACCGCCGCGAGCGTCGTGCCGGTGCCGGCCAGCACCCGGGGTCCGACGCGCGGCAGGAACTGGCTGGCGAGCCCCGCGGAGACGATGATCCCGCCGCTGAACGGCAGGAACGCGAAGCCGGTCTTCAGGGCGCTGTAGCCGAGCGTCTGCTGGAAGTAGTACGTCAGGAACAGGAACATCGCGAACAGGCCGGCCCCGGTCAGCAGCGAGGCCAGGAACGAGCCGCCGCGGTTGCGCTCCCACGGCACCCGCAGCGGCAGCAGCGGCGCGCTGGTGCGGGACTCGACGACGACAAAGGCCACGAGCAGCACGGCCGCACCGGCCAGCAGCCCGACGGTGCGGGCGTCGCCCCAGCCATCCTCGGCGGCCACGGTGAAGCCGTAGACCAGGGCCACCAGGCCCGCGGTCACCGTCACCGCGCCAGGCAGGTCGTAGCGGGCCTCGCCCTCCGCCCGGCTCTCGCGCACCACCGGCAGCGCGAGGACCGCGGTGATGATCGCGATCGGCACGTTCACCAGCAGGCACCACCGCCAGGAGGCGTACTCGGTGAGCAGGCCGCCGACGATGAGACCGATCGCGGCGCCACCGCCGGAGATCGCTCCGTACACGCCGAACGCCTTGGCCCGCTCGTGGCTTTCGGTGAAGGCGACGGTGATCAGCGACAACGCGGCCGGCGCGAGCAGGGCCGCGAACGCGCCCTGCAGCGCCCGCGCGGCGAACAGCAGCCCGGCGTTCGGGGCCAGGCCGCCCAGCGCCGAGGCCAGCGCGAAACCGAGGAGTCCCCAGCTGAAGGCCCGCTTGCGCCCCAAGTAGTCGGCGACGCGCCCGCCGAGCAGCAGCAGACCGCCGAAGGCCACGGTGTACGCGGTGATGATCCACTGCCGGTTCGCGGTGGAGATGTCGAGATCGGCCTGCGCGTGCGGGATCGCGATGTTCATGATCGCGGCGTCGAGGACGACCATGAGCTGCGCGACAGCGATGATCCAGAGCGCGAGCCAGCGCCGTGGATCGGGCGAGCCGTCCGCCGCGTCCACCGGACGGTCCTCCGCCTGGTGGTCGAGGGTTGTGGTCACAGGGAAGCTCCTAGCCGGTCGGACCTGAAACGGGGACGAACGAACGCCACGAGTTCGCGCGAGGCGACCCGGTGCGGTGGGGATGGTGCCGGTGGGGATGGTGCCGGTGGGGATGGTGCCGGTGGGGATGGTGCCGGTGGACGGCGCCCCCGGGACCGGACGGTCCGTGGCGGCGTCGGTGACGCGGCGGTGGCAGGGACAGGGATATCGAACAGGAGTTCGAGCAGAGAATAGCTCAGGCGTTCGAGTTGACCCCGCACGGGGGTGTTTCGGGCCGGAGTGTCGTTCCGGGCCGGCCAGCCAGCAACGGCATGAGCACGTCGTCCACCATATGATCGACGAACGCATCGTCGAGCGGCTCGCCGGTGACGAGCAGGCGACAGAAAATCATCGCCACGACGATCTCCATGATCACGTCGAAATCGGCCGACACAGAGATCTCCCCCCGCTGCGAGGCCCGAGCGAACATGCAACGGCCGATCTTCGCCTTGTTCTGCAGAATGTTGGCCTGCACGACCGCGGCCAGCCGCGGGGACTCGCTCGCGGCCCGGAGCACGCCGATGAGCAGCGCACCGTCGGGACCGGTAATCGTGTCGATCATGAGGTGCACCTCGGCGGCCAGGTCGTCCCGCAGGCACCCGGTGTCGGCCGGAACGCGGTCGCCGGGACCATGCCGCCGCAGGGCCTCCACAACCATCTCGTCCTTGCACGACCATCGGCGGTAGATCGTCGCCTTACTGGCTCGGGCCCGGGCCGCGACGGCGACCATGCTCATCCGCTCATACCCGACCTCGACGAGCAGTTCCAGCGCGGCGTCCAGGATCGCCCGTTCCCGGGCGTCGTCCCGGGGCCGGCCACGCCCGGCGCCACTCGGCGGGGAAATCGGTTTTCACCCTTCCGTCTCGGACGCTTCTCCGGAGTCGACGCGCATGGCCGCGACGCCGAGGAGAAGGCGTAATGAACATTACCTTGACCAGAGAAACAGTACCGTACTGTACTGAAAATGCCAGCTCCCCACACCGTGTGGTGCTGGTCACATCCGCTACCCGTCACCCGTACCCGTACCCGTACCCGCGCCGCGTCGGCTCCGGCCGTGATCCGGCTGTCCCGAACGGACAACGCCCGGGGCCGTCCGCCTGGAATGCCAGTGAACGCCAAGACCAAGGGATTCATCATGCGATCGGACGTTCGGAACGGTCAGAGCGGCAGGGCATGATGACTGGCGGAGGCGAGAGTTCCGTCCCCGCGGACCCCTGCCCGGCCGATCCCCGTCCCGCCGATCCCCGTCCCGCGGACGGCCCTCCGGAAGGGAGATTGTCATCATCCGCTCCGCCCAGCACCGATTCCTCGCCGCTGCCGCCACCGGCGGCATGCTCGCACTCGGCCTGGGCCTGGCGGCGTGCTCCCGGCACGGCTCCACCCCTCGCCCCGCGTCGCCGACAGCGTCGGGCCCGGGTGGCCCGAACAGCGCACTCGCGCAGGCCGGCACGCCCGAGGAGTCCGACGGCCTGTGGATCCTGCGCGACGTGCCCTACGCGCCGGTCTCGCCGGCACAGCGGCTGGATCTCTACCGCCCCTCCCCGCCGACCCCGACGGCGGGTGCCGAGGGGGCCCGGGTGGCCCCCGGGACGGTCCTGCCGGTGGTGCTCACGATCCACGGTGGCGCGTTCATGCTCGGCGACAAGCGGGACGACCTGCCGGTGGTCCGGGCACTCGTCCACGCCGGATACGCCGTCGCCAGCCTGAACTACCGGCTGTCCGGGGAGGCGAAGTTCCCGGCCGCGGTCCAGGACGTGAAGGCCTCCGTCCGCTGGCTGCGGGCCCACGCGGGCACCTATGGCCTGGACCCCTCCCGCATCGCCGCGACCGGCGCGTCGGCCGGGGCCTACCTCGCGGTGATGCTGGGCACGACGAGCGGCGTGGCGATGTTCGACGACCCGGATCTCGGCAACCCCGGGGTGTCCAGCGACGTCCAGGCCGTCGTCGACTTCTACGGCCCGGTGAACTTCGCCTCGATGGACGCCCAGCTGCGCGCGAACGAGCGGTGCACCGTGGCCGACGCCCAGCACGACCGGCCCCACTCGCCGGAGTCGCGGTTCCTCGGCCGCACCGTGACAGCCGTGCCCCAGCTGGTACGGGTGGCGAGCCCCCTGAACTACCTGAGCCGCGGGCCGCTGCCGCCGTTCCTGATCGAGCACGGGGACGCGGACTGCACGGTCCCCCACCAGCAGTCGCTGGAACTCGCCCACGCACTGCGCGCCGCCGGAGCGCCGGCAGTGGACGTGACGATCGTGCCGGGCGCCGGCCACGGCGGTGCCTTCCCGACCCGGGAACGGATGGGCGTCGTTCTGGCGTTCCTGCACCGCACCATCGGCCGCTGACGGCCGGCACACCACCCGGCGCTCCATCGACCAACCACCTCTGCGACCTCAGGCCGCGGGCCATCCGGCAGGGTCATGACCGGCCGCAGGCCCCACCGCCTCACCCCGCGCGTCACGTCGCGGGGGTCACCTTCAGGCGGAACCATGGCAGTGGCGGGGAACACCACGGCGAGAGGGTGATGGCGATGTCGGATACCACGGCACGGCCGGACACCACGGCACGGCCGGACAGCGCGGCACGGCCGGACAGCGCGGCACGGCCGGACACCACGGCACGGCCGGACACCACGGCACGGCCGGACACCACGGCACGGCCGGACAGCGCGGCACGGCCGGACAGCGCGGGGTACGCGCGCCCCGCCGGGCCGGCGGACGCCCGCAACCCCGCCGGGCAGGCCGTCGAGGTGGCGGACGCGGAGTCCGCCACCGGTGGGATCGTCGTCGGGGTCGACGGTTCACCCGCGTCCGTCGCCGCGATCCGATGGGCCTGTGACGAGGCCGCCCGGCGCCTGGTCCCGGTGATCGCGGTACTGGTATGGGACGTCACGGGCGAACCGCGGCCGGTCTTCGAGACCGCGGCGAACGCCGACCGCGAGGGCCTGGCGCACGCCGCCACGCGGGTTCTGGACACCGCGCTGACCGCCGCCCGGGTCAGCGATCCGACAGTGCGGATCATCCGGCGGGTCGAGGAGGGCAGTCCCGTCCCGGAGCTGCTGCGGGCAGCGGTCGGCGCGCGGATGATCGTCGTCGGCGAGCGCGGTCACGGGGCCCTGCGCCGGCTGGTGAGCGGCTCGGTGAGCCAGGGTGTGGTGCACTATGCCTCCCTACCGGTCGTCGTGGTACGGCCAGTCGCCCCGGCCGGCGTCGACGACCGGCCGGTGGTCGTCGGTGTGGACGGCTCGGCCCCCTCGCTCACGGCACTACGGTGGGCCGTCGAGGCGGCGATGCTCCGCAAGAGCGCCCTGCACGTCGTGCATGCCTGGCACCTGGACATCCCGATCTACCCGGGGAGCTACGCCGATATCGGATCGGTGCTGGCGGAGCAGGCCCAGCAGACCCTCGACCAGGCCGTCTCCACGATCGTCACCGAGCACGCCGGCGGGCTACCCATCCCCGTTATGAAGGAGACCGTCGCCGATGGCCCCGCCCATGCGCTGCTGCGGGCCTCGGCTGACGCGCAGCTGCTCGTGGTCGGCAGCCGCGGGCACGGCGGCTTCGCCGAACTTCTTCTCGGCTCGGTGAGCCACCAGTGCGTCCTGCACGCGCACTGCCCGGTGGCCGTGGTCAGGTAGCGGCGCGGCCCGTGGTCGGGAAACCGGCACGGTCCGTCCGGCGAGATCGATCAGCCGACGCCAGCCGGCGTTGGGATGCGGGGGCGCAGCGTGCTCAGCAGGCCGAGGACCCGGTCGGCCAGGTCCTGCTCTCCCCCGCCGGCCGATCCGGCTGATCCGGCCGATCCGGCGGTGTCCCACGAGCCGAGCAGGAAGGACGGAGTCAGGCGGACGTAGAGCTGGATCGCGGTGACCCCGGGCTGCACATATGCGGCGATCTGGTCGCGGCACTGCTCGGGCGTGCCGTGGATGAACAGGGCGTCAATGACCTCATCGGGTAGCGCCCGAGCGGCACCACGCTGGTCCCCGGCGGTCCAGCGCTCGTGGGACTCGGCGAGCCGTTCGCCGTTGCCGAGCCATTCGTGGAAGGCATGGTAGGGGGTCTGGTTGAGGATCCAGGTGAGGAACGGCCGGCTGTCGCGGCGGGCGACGTCCGGATCGGCGTTCGGGCTCACGAAGACCTTCACCACCAGCTCCTTGCCCGCTGGCTGCGGTCCGACGACGGCGCGGACCTTGATCAGATCTTCGGGGGACAACAGATTGGTGACGGCACCATCCCCCTCGGTGAAGCCGAGCTTGAGCATGCCGGGCCGCAGCGCTCCCAGGATGACCTTCGGCGTCTCGATCGGAGGATTCGGTATGGCGAAGCCGCGGATCGCGAACGTGTCGAAGGCGCCGGAGACCACCTCGCCGCGCAGCGCCCGGGTGAGGAAACGAAGCGTGTCCCGGGTCCGGCGGAAGGGCTCGTCGAACGGGATGCCGTTGAGGTCGGTCACGTGGGCGGGCACCGACGAACCGATGCCAAGGACAAGCCCGCCGAACGTCAGATCGGCCAGGGTCGCCGCGGTCTGGGCGAGCACCGCCGGGCCGCGGGTGTGGACGGGCACGATCGCGCTCGCCAGGCGCACCCGGGGATCCCAGGCGGCGGCGACCGCGAGCGGGGTGAACGCGTCGATGCCGCCGCCTTCGGCCGTCCACACGTCGCTGTAGCCGGCGTCAGCGAGTCCCGTGACAATGCGTCGATGGTCCCGCAGCGGGATGCCGGGCAGAGGAAGGGTGACACCGAAGCGCGGAGTGGTCACGGGAGTACCTCACGGGTGGTCGACGGTGTTCGGTCAGATGGTCGTCGCGGAGACGGAGGGCGGAGACGGAGGGCGGAGACGGAAGTTCCCGCGCCCGTAAGCTCAGGCCGGGGGGCGCCGGCCCCAGGCCGCGATGATGCTGGGCCCGAGGTCGAGGAAGTCGGGATCGGCGAGCAGGGCCAGGGCCGAGTCGAGATCGGCGCGGGTGAGCAGGCCGCTGGCGACAAGGTAGTCGGCGGACTGGCTGAACGTCGCACGCCACAGGCGCCCGATCTCGTTGGAGCCGCCAACCGGGTAGTACGTGGCGTGCAGACCGGCGTCGACCAGGCCCGCTCGGGTCAGCGGCACCGGCAGCGTTCGCCCCCACCACAGGTCCGACCCGATCGACGACGCCATCGCCTGGCCGATCGCCTCGAAGGCGTGCCGGAATCCGTCGTGCGGTGACGAGTCAACCGGGGACAGCACGAGATCCTCAGTGACCAGCCAGCCGCCCGGGGCCAGCCAGGAGACCAGCCGCCGCAGTACCTCCTCACGCTCGGGGATGTGCATGAGGACGGTGCGGGCATGGATGAGGTCGAAGGAGCCCGGCTCGAAGTCGTGGGTGCGCACGTCCGCTTGGACGATCCGCAGGTTCGACCGGCCGGTGTCGTCGAGGAAACTCGTGCTCACGTCGACCGCGGTCACCTCCCCGCCGGGGAACCGGTCGGCCAGCCAGTAGGCGACCGAACCCGCACCGGCACCGATTTCCAGGAACCGCCCTCCATCTGTGATTCCCCGCGCCTCGAGAACGGCGTGCGTGGCCGGGTCCACCTGTGATTCCAGCAGTTGCAGCCGACCGAGTTCCGTGGAGATGTCGTGGCTGAGGATGCCCTGGACGTATCCGACCGACGTGTCGGTCTCGGAACGCTGCGCAGCGACCACGTCTCGCGCCGGCGCCAAAGCCGCATCGAATTCCGTTGTACTGGTCATCGTCTCCCCTGGGCATGGTTCTGGGCCGGCTCCTGGCGGTCGCGGCCAAGTCCTAGACCTGTTGCGGACCAGCTCCGGTCCGGCACGGCGGTACCGATGTCTGTGCGGTTTCCACCGTCGTACCTGGTTCCCACCGTCGTACCTGGTTCCCACCGTCGTACCTGGTTCCCACCGTCGTACCTGGTTCCCACCGTCGTACCTGGTTCCCACCGTCGTACCTGGTTCCCACCGCCGCGGTTTCCACTGCCGCGAACAGTTTCCGCGTCCCGGCCCGCGACCCATTCCAGTCGGCTCGCGGCGGCGGGTCCAGAGGCATCACGGTGCTGTTACCAGCACTAACAGGATGTCGACTATGGACGCAGAAAGCTACCTTGACCCCACACGAACACGATGCCTAATTTCAAAACTCATGGCACGGAACTCGGCGCTTGGCGCGAGCCCGTGATGCACGATGGCGGACCGTCAGTACGTCGGATCGGTTGACATACCTCGGCTGGGGAGAAGCAGATGACGCAGACCGTCACGGCACAGGCGGCCCGACTCGGCGGATACGACGACGCCAGCCGGCTTCGGCAGGCTCAGGACACCGACTGGGTGCTCGGGTTCGCCGATCCGACCGCCCGGTCCGTCGCCGATCTCGGCTGCGGTATCGGTTCCCTGCTCGCCGCGGCGCTCGACCGCCTGCCCGACGCCGTCGACGCCCTGGGCCTGGATCGTGAGGAGTCCCGGCTCGCCGAGGCTCGACGCAAGCTCGCCGCCTACGCGACCCGGGTACGGTTCCGCTTCGTCCAGGCCGATCTGCGCCGGCCCCCGCAGCTGGCCGACGATGCGGGTTCCACGGCGTTCGACCTGGTCACCCTCACCGCGGTCCTGCACTGGATCCACCCTGACGAGGAGCGGCTGGTGCGGTGGATCTCCATGCGACTGCGACCCGGCGGCGCCTTCCTGCTCACCACCCACCATCCCGAGCACGACGAGTACGGGTTCGGTGGCAGCGACGACCTCGCCCGGCAGGCCCTGGTCCGGCTGGGCCATGCGGCCGAGGACGTACCCAGGCTGCTGGCGGCGGCCGGGATCATTCCGATCGCCGTACGCACCCTGTCCGTGGACGACACCGCGACCCTGCTCGACGCGTACTTCGACATCGACGGCGTCGACGAACGCCCGGCACTCGTGCGGGCCGCGAGCGGCGAAGAGTACCAGCGGTTCCACGCGGCGACCTTTGGCACCTACTACAGCCGGCTCGTCGGTGCGGATCGCCAGGAGGACTATTTTCGGGCGATCGGGGAGGTCGCGCAGCACCGCCTCGACACCGACGGACACATTACCCAGATGCCGGTACGGCTGTGGCGCTGTCGGCCACGGGCGTCCCGGCCTGCGGAGACAGCCCGGCCTGCGGAGACAGCCCGGTAGCCGATAGGGGGCTAGGCGGTGCGGGGAGCCGGGGCACCGCGGCGAGCAGCCGTACGGTGTAGGGGTGCCGGGGGGCGGTGAAGACCGTCTCCACGTCCCCGGACTCGACGATCCGCCCGTCGTACATCACCAGGACCCGGTCGCTGAGGTGCTGCACGACGCCGAGGTCGTGAGAGACGAAGACCATGGCCAGACGGTGGGTCCGGCGCAGGTCGACAAGCAGGTCCAAGACCTGGGCCTGGATGGACACGTCGAGCGCGGACACCGGTTCGTCGCAGACCAGCACCTGCGGTTCCACGGACAGCGCCCGGGCGATGGCCACCCGCTGCCGCTGGCCGCCGGACAGCTCGACCGGTCTGCGCCGTAGTTCCCGCGCGGAGAGCCCCACCTGTTCCAGCCGTCGGACGGCGGCGTCGCGGCGCTCGGTCCGCGCGACCCCACCCACCCGCAGCGCCTGCGTCAGGATCCGGCCCACCGTCAGTCGTGGGTCGAAGGAACCCAGCGGGTCCTGGAAGATCGCCTGGATCTGCCGACGGCGTGGTCGGCGCTCACGCTCCGACACCGAGCTGCCCCGGCCGCCCCCAGGATCCGACGGACCGACCCAGGGAACGCCGCCGAGCAGCACCTCACCCGCGTCGGGTTCGGTCAGACCCAGCATGATCCGGGCGAGCGTCGTCTTCCCCGAACCGGACTCGCCGACGAGCCCGAGGGTCTCCCCGCGGCGCAGCGCGAAGGAGACGTCCCGGACCACCTCGCGTCGCTCTCCGTCCGCCGTCCGGAACGCCTTGCGCAGTCCCGTCGCCCGCAGAAGGATCTCGACGCCGGTCGAGCCGCCCGCGTCGAGCCCGGCAGACGCGAGCCCGGCTTCGTCGACGGGTCCGGCCAGCCGGCTGCCCCTGGTCCGCGCGGAGGGCACCGCGGCAAGCAGCTCGCGGGTATAGGCGTGCGTGGGATCGCCCAGCACCCGCTCGGTCGGGCCACTTTCCAGGATCACTCCGTCGCGCAGCACGGCGACCCGATCGGCGAGCCGGGCGACGACCGCCAGGTCATGGCTGATGAGCAGCAGTCCCATCCCGCTCGCACGCAGACCGGCGAGCAGATCGAGGATCCGGGCCTGGACCGAGACGTCGAGAGCGGTCGTCGGCTCGTCGGCGATGAGCAGATCCGGGGTGCCGGCCAGCGCCGCGGCGATCAGCACCCGCTGGCGCAACCCGCCGGAGAGCTGGTGCGGGTACTGCCGGGCACGGACCTGTGGATCAGGGATGCCGGCCCGCGCCAGCAGCGTCGCGACGCGGGGGCCACGTTCGGCCCGCGCGACCGGGCCATGCGCCCGCAGCGCCTCGTCGACCTCCTGCTCGACCCGCCGCAGTGGATCGAGGGAGCCGAGGGCGTCCTGGAGCACCAGGCCGATCCGGCGGCCACGCAGGGCGCGCCATTCCCGGTCCCGCAGCCCGATGAGGTCGGTCCCGCCCAGGCGCAGCCGCCGGGCCTGGACCGTCGCGCCCGCTCCGGCGAGTCCGACGAGGGCGCGGGCGGTCACGCTCTTACCCGATCCGGACTCGCCCACGAGGGCCACACACTCCCCCGCGCCGACATCGAAGGAGATTCCCCGCACCGCCTCGACGGCCCGACCGCCCCGGCCGAAGGAGACCCGCAGCCCGTCGACGGTCAGCAGGGTCGCGGACGGTTCCTTCGCCCCCCGCGCGCTCGGAGGTATCGAACCAGGGGGCTCCGACCCCAGCGGTGCCAGGTTCGGCGGTGCCAGGTTCGGCAGTGCCGGCGGTGAGACCTGCGGCTGGTCGTTCACGGAGTCCGTCCCTCCACCCGCAGGCGGGCATGGCGGCCGAGCACGGTCACGGCGACGACCGTGGCGGCGATCGCCGCCCCGGGGAACACCACCACCCACCAAGCGGTGTCGATGACGCCCCGGCCGTCGGCGAGCATCGCCCCCCACTCGGGGGTCGGCGGCTTCGTACCGAGGCCCAGGAAACTCAACGCCGAACCGGAGATGATCGCCGTCCCGATGCCGACGGTGGCCAGCACGAGCAGCGGTCCGAGCGTGTTCGGCACGATGTGACGCAGCATGATCACCGGCCGGGGCAGACCGAGCGCCACCCCGGCGTCGACGAACCCGGCATGGCGGACGACGAGGGCACGCGACCGCACAACCCGTGCGTAGCTGGGGACCGCCGCGATGCCGATGGCCACCGCCGCGTTCACCGAGCCTGGACCGACGATGGTGATGACCAGCAGCGCGAGCAGCAGCTCGGGGAAGGCAAGCAGCAGGTCCACGAGCCGCATGAGCAGCCCGTCGGCGAACCGGCCGCCGAGGGCCGCCGCGAGGCCGACCGTCGCCCCGATCCCCGCACCGAGCGCGGTCGCTCCGGCACCGAGCAGTAGCGAATGCCGGGCGCCGGTGACCACCCGCGCGAAGACGTCCCGGCCCAGCTGGTCGGTGCCGAACCAGTGTGCCCAGCTCGGTCCGCGCAGCGCCTCGCCGAGGTTCGTCCCGTCCGCGGGATGGCGGCTGAGCAGCCCCGGCCAGGCGGTAGCGACAAGAAGCAGGACTGTCAGCAGGCCGGCCACGATCAAACCGGGACGCGGCCGGCCACCACCGGTGCCGGCCAGAGCACCGGCGGCGGACGACTCGGTCCCGGGGCGGGTCTCCCCGACCTCGGTCACCGGGACACCGCCAGATCAACCGCCGTGGCCCTCCCGGCACCGGATCCGTCGTCGCGCAGCCGCGGGTCGATGAGCAGGTAGAGCAGGTCGACCACGCTGTTCACGACGACGAAGACCGCCGCGGACAGCAGCACCACCGCGGTTACCACCGGGATGTCCTTGGCCGAGATCGCCGCGAGGGTCACCCGACCGATCCCCGGCCGGGCGAACACCGCCTCGGTGACGACGGCGCCGCCAAGCAGGCTGCCCACCGCCCAGCCGAGCAGGGTGACGAGCGGGAGCGCGGCATGGCGCAGGGCGTGGCGGGTCAGCACACCCACCGCGCCGATGCCGCGGGCGCGAACCGAGACGACGAACGGAGCCTCCAGCGCGGCGTCAAGGCCCTCCCGCAGCACCTGGGCGAGGACCCCGGCGATCGGCAGGGCCAGCGCGGACGCCGGGAGGACCAGTCCGGACGGGCCAGTGGCGCCGGCGCTGGGAAACCAGCCGAGATGCGCGGAGAAGAGGGTGATGAGCAGGATGCCGATCCAGAACGTCGGGCTCGACACGACGAGCAGCTCGGCGCTGGTCGCCAGCATCCGGCCGAGCCGGTGGGTGGTGCCGCCCCGGCCGGCGGTCGACACCGCGAGTCCGACCGCCAGCAGCGCGGCGAGTGCGGACGCCGTGAGCGCCAGCTGCACCGTCGGCCACACCTGACCGGACAACACCTCCACGACCGGCCGCTGCAGCTGGTAGGAGGTGCCGAGATGGCCGGTCACCAGGCGGCGCAGCCAGGTGCCGTACTGGACGACGAGCTGCGACTGGAACCCGTACGTCTCGTTGATCTGCTCCCGAAGCTGCGGCGAGATCCCGAACGTAGGCCCGATCAAAGTGTCGACAGGATCACCCGGTACGACGTGCAGCGTCACGAAGGCCAACGTCGCCGCGCCCCACAGGACCCCGGCGCCCACGACCAGCCGACGCAGCAGGAACCTCGCCACAGCCCGCACTAGATCAGCCCACCCAGCTGTCGTAGAACAGCGGGAAGGCGTCCGCGTCGAAGGTGATGTCGTGGACCTTCGACGTCGTGCCGACGGTCCGGGTGAACACGTAGATCGGCAGGGTGTACGCGTGGTCGATCACATATTTCTGCACCTGCCCGTAGGCCTTCTTGCGGGCGGCGGGATCAGTCGTGCCGGCGCCGGTCGCGAGCCAGTCGTCGACCTCCGGTACCGCGATCCCGGAACTGTTCGCCCCGCCCTGGGTGAACGCCAGATTCGAGGCGAACAGTGTACGGAGCAGGTCGGGGTCGGACTTGCCCCAGCTGTAGGCGATCAGGTCGTAGCCGCCGGCGTTGCGCTGGGTGGTGTAGGCGCCCGAGTCCATCGAGTAGAGCTTGGTGGCGATGCCGACCTTCTTCAGGTCGGCCTGTACCGCCTGGCTGACGATGTCGCGCTGCTCGCGGTTGAAGGCGCCGACGTAGGGCCAGTCGAGGACGAGACGCGCGCCGTTCCTCGTGCGGTAGCCGTCGGCGTCGCGGCCGGTGTAGCCGGCCTCGTCGAGCAGCTTGTTCGCCGCGGTGACGTCATGGGGGAAGGCTTTCTCGAGGCTGGGATCGTAGGCAATGTTCTTTGGCGTCAGGGTGCTCCACGCGCGGGCGTACTGGCCGGCGTAGACCGTCTTCACGATCGTGTCGACGTCGACGGCGCGCTGGACGGCCTTACGGACCCGCTCGTCGGAGAACGGCGCACGCCTGGTGTTGAAGTAGATCGAGTAGTTGGCGTTCTGCGGAATCACCTTGAGTAGCCGCAGGGAGGTATCGCCCTCGATCGCGGCGACGTTCTGCGCCGGCACGCCGTCGGCGGCGTCGATCTCCCCACTGCGCAGCGCGCTCACCCTCGTCGCGTCCTCGGGCAGGAAGCGGATGGCCAGCTTGTCGAGGTAGGCGGCGCCGGTGTGCTTCGCGCCGCCGGGGGCCGAGGTGTAGCTGTCGTTGCGGGTGAACTCGGCGACCGATCCCTTCACATAACGGGTGAAGCGAAAC
This sequence comes from Frankia sp. CeCAU1, assembly GCF_977971845.1. Taxonomy (NCBI): domain Bacteria; kingdom Bacillati; phylum Actinomycetota; class Actinomycetes; order Frankiales; family Frankiaceae; genus Frankia; species Frankia sp. CeCAU1. Next base: position 20,630 of record NZ_CDWWXA010000060.1, read on the forward strand.
GGCCCGGTACCCACCGAGTTCGGCCCGCCCGAGCAGAGGGTGTCCGGCGCGTCGGCGATCTTCTTCGACGACTCGATGCCGAGGTAGGTCGTGGCGGCCGCGGCGAGGAATGCCGCGTACGGCTTGGAGAAGGTGACCTTGGCCGTGTGCGGGTCGACGACCTCGGTGCCGACGTAGGGGCCGAGCAGCGCCACCGCGTACTGCGACTTCGTTGACTTCGCCGCGATGTGGTCGAAGTTCGCCTTCACCGCCGCCGCGTCGAACGGTGTGCCGTCGTGGAACGTCACGCCGTCCTTGAGCTTGAAGGTGAACGTCTTCGCGTCGGCGGAGACCGTCCACGACGTGGCCAGCCACGGGCCGACCCCGCCGCCCGGCTGCTGCGTCACGAGCGAGTCGAACACGCCCCGCTGGATGACGGCGGTAACGTCGGCCGGGCTGACGTGCGGGTCGAGGCAGTCGCCCTCGGTGGCCACCGCGAAGGTGAGCGTGCCGCCCCGGTGCGGTGTTCCGCCCGCCCCGTTCGCGCTGGTGGAGCCGGCGGGTGCCGGATCGGACGCGCAGGCGCCGAGCATGGCGGCGGCGGCCGCTACGGCCGCGACGCGGACGGCGGGGTGGGATCGGGGACGTGGGCGTTTCATGGATGCTCCAGATAGGGCGGACGCGACGATGGCCTCACCGGGTCATGCGGCCCGGCGGCCGAGGGGCACGGGGAGCCGCAGCCGGCGGCCCGGGCGCGTGCCGTACGGGCACGGACCAGCACGAACGAGGAGGTAGTCGCCGATGGTGCTACTGCCGTACCAGCCCAGACAGGCAGCGGTTCATCCTGTTATCGCGGCTCACAGGTATCGCCGCAAGCCCGTGCGCGTCGCCCCGCGGCCCGCCCCGGCCGAACCGACCCCGGCCGAAAGGCACCCTCAGGTAACCTGCGCGGGGTCAAACGGTCGTGGCGACGCCCCGATACCCGAGATGGCGTGGACCGATGCCCGCGACATGCGGGCCCCAGGTCATGGTGGTCGACTACGCCCTGGCGGGCTGGCCGCCCGGCATATCCCCGACCATCCGGCGGACGAAGGTCCCCGCCGGGGAGATCTGCACCGACCCCCGATCCCGGCGGCGGACCACGCCGAAAGGCCAACCCACCCTCGCACCAGGGAAGATCACAGATATCTGATCATGCTATGAAAAATCACACCACCAGCACTGGTGGATCCAGGTAGACCGCAGGAAGGAAGAGCCGACACGGTCGGCACAGCCAGCGCAGCTGTCACACATACACAGGCACGCCACGACGTCATCGGGCGAGATACGCCCGCAGGAACGCCACGACCTCCGCCAACGCCTCCCTCGCAGCCCCCGAACTAGGCACCGCGATGTGCCAGCAGTGCCCGGTGCCCGCCCACGCGCGGTACGTGGCACGGCCCCGGCGGCGGAAGCCCCGCGTCCCGTGCGGCCAGCAGGGCCGCCGCCGTGCAGATGCAGCACCGTCGCGCGCCGGCCGCCGGTCGCGCGCCGGCCGCCGGTCGCGGTCAGGCCGCCGGTCGCGGTCAGGCCGAGAGCCGCTGCCGCGCGGCGGGGTCCGGGCGCCCCGCCGCGCCCGGCGTCTCGCCCGGCGTCTCGCCCGCCAGCCGGGTGAGCACCTCCCGGTCCGCGGGCGTCGCGGGCGTCTGGAGCCAGATGGTGGACTCCGGATCGTCACCCGGTCGCAGCACCGACAGCATCAGCGAGATGTCGCCGAGCGGCGTGGCCGCGCTGACCGTGCGGCCCGTGAACACGCGCACGGACCGGCACTGCCACCAGGCACGCAGCTCGGGGCGTGCCTGTTCGAGCAGCTCCAGCACGGCACGGCCGCGCTGGTCGTCGGGATGATGACCGATCTGGGCGCGGAACTGGGCGAGCAGGTCCTTGGCCACGTCCTCGGACCCGCCCATCCCGTCCCGGGTCCGGGGCTGCGCCACCAGCAGCCACAGCAGGTTGCGCTGGGGCTCGGGCACGTCGGCGGGATCCCCCCACAGGGCGGTGTAGGCGTCGTTCCAGGCGGTGACGTCGAAGCGCCGGTCGAGCAGCAACGCCGGACAGTTCGGCCAGTTGTCCAGCACCGAACGCAGCGCCTTGACGAGGGTGTGGTGGCGGTCCGCTGGCGGCGTGTGCAGGCCGGCGAGCGCCAGGGCGTGGCGACGACCGTCGTCGTCGAGCCGCAGAGCCCGGGCGACGGCCTCAAGGACCTGCCGGGAGGCGGCGACCCGGCCTTGTTCCAGCCAGGTGTACCAGGCGAGGCCGAGGCCGGAGAGCGCGGCGACCTCCTCCCGGCGCAGCCCCGGGGTGCGGCGGCGAGGTGTGGCAGGCAACCCGACGTCCTCGGGTCGCAGGCGCTCACGGTGGGCACGAAGAAAGAATCCAAGCTCACGCTGGCGGGCGTCGTCGCTCATCGGTTCCAGTCGGATCGGGCGGCCTGGTCGACACCCCCGATCCGGCACATCCGGTGGGCGGGACAGCATCGACACAGGGACACGCGGTCAGCAGGACTGCTACTACCCTCAGCCGCCAACAACGCCTAACAGCAGTCACCCATGTGATAGCTGAAATCCAGCCACCGCCGCCGGATCAGCGCAGGCCGAAACGGCCGAGCGGATCGTCCAACGCAAGAGGACACAGCCCCATGGTGGCATCGCCCGACGGCCATGTCCGGCGCTTACCCGGAGAGATCGTGCCATTTACATGATCGAATAACGTCAGCGCGAATTTCGATACCCGAAGCAACCTATCGATAACCGCAAGTATATAGATATGTGATGATCAGCCGGAATCCGGATCATCGAAAACACCGACTCGCGGAACGTGTTCATCCCGCCATGGCGCCCACGGCCACCCCGATCATTCGATCATCCGGTCCGGCGCCCGGTCCGGCGCCGATCCGCGCCCACGGCCCGTCCAGCCCGCATGCGGACCGTCCAGCAGTCCGTGCCGATAGGCGTAGAGGCCAGCGCGTAGCCGGTCCGACTGACCGATCTTGCGCATCGCACCGGTGAGGTATCGCTTGACCGTTGCCTCGGCCAGGGCGAGCTCGCAAGCGATCTCCGCGTTCGACAGACCGCGGGCGAGTTGGCCGAGCACCGCGCGTTCCCGGGAGGTCAGCCCGAGGGCCTGCGGTGGCAGTTCGGCCTGGACCGGCGGCCCCGGCACCCCCGTCGGCGGCGGCGCGGGCAGGAAGACCACGCCGCCGAGCGCGGCGATGGTGACCGCGTGGGCGAGGTCTGCAGGCGGGGTGTCCGGCAGCACCGCCCCCGACGCCCCGGTGGTGAGGATCTGGGTCAGTTCGGCGCAGGTGGCCAGCGGCCGCAACAGCAGAACGCGCGTGGTGGGGATCCGATCGGCCTCCACGCGCAGCCGGCGCACCGCCGCGAGGTCGGTCGCGAGATCCCCCGCGAGCCCGAGCAGCAGGACCCGGGGACGCGAGCGGCGGATCTGCGGCAGCGCGGCATCCAGCCGATGGCCGCGGCCGACGACGTCGAGCCGGCAGATCGTCGAGAGCAGCAGGTGCAGCCCCGCCCCGGTCACCGGATGGGCGTGCAGCAGAAACACCGACACGCCGCCGTCGATTCCCGTGGGCGTGAGATCCTTGGCGTACGCGGGACACTCGGGCTGCGCGGACGCCTCGGCGCGAACGGGAACCCCGGGACAGGCCGGAACCCTGACCCGCGGCGGACCCCCGGAGGACGCGGAGGACCCGGAGGACGCAGAGCACGCGGAGGACGCAGAGCACGCGGAGGACCCGGAGACCTCGGCACGGACGGGAGGGGGCGAGGCGGCTCCGATCGTCATGACTCCGGGTCCTTACCACGAGGAGCGCACGCGGGCCGGCGGTATCACCCCGCCGTCCCGCGTGCAGGGGGCTGGCCTGACCGTAGGCACCTTCGGATAGCTCAACCAGGTAGGCGGTGGTATCGCTAACACCCTCCGCGCACGCCGTCCCCGGACCCCTCCGCCCGGTCCGACAGCCACCTGCCGTCAGGCCTCAGAGCGGACGGGTGATCAGCTCCCGGATCTGGTCGGTGACAGGTCCCAGGTCATCCCGGCGGAGCAGGTTGATCCGGTTGCGGGTGATGTCCCCGCGGTGGACGAACTCATAGAGGTCCTGACGCTGCCCGAAGCTGTCCGCCGTGAGCTCCCAGGCCAGCCGGAACAGCCGTGACTTCTCCTCGACCGGGAGGTTCGCGCCCCGCATGTACCGATCGAGACAGGGCCGCAGGTCGGCGGCGGCGAGGTCACGCTCGCTGGGCTGCATGAGGACACCCGACGAGCCGATCCGCCGCACGATCTCCACCGCCCGGCCGGCGACCTGCGCCGACCACACGCGGCTCGCGTCGGTGTTACCCGGCGCGAGCAGGCCGCCGTCCGTCGTCTCGACCCGGGCCTCCCCCGCGTCGAGAAAGTACCCGACGAGGTCAACGTAGCTCGCCAACTCCCCGAGGTCCTCCTGGACGTGACGCAGCCCCGAGGCTCCGATCGCGTCGGCGAGCAGCGTGCCGACGGCGAGCAGGGTCCGCAGCCGTTCCTGGTAGCGGATGTGGCCGGCGGCCGCACTCCAGGCGTTGATCCGTCCGAGTCCGACCCGGGCGAGGTTGCCGTCGCGCAGCAAGAACACCCGGTCCCACGGAACCAGCACGTCGTCGAAGAACAGCATGGCGTCCTGCTCGTCGAACCGGGACGCGAGCGCGTGGGCGTGCCCGTACGGCCGGGCCCCCAGCGGCTCCCGACAGAGGATCTTCACGCCTGGGGTAGCCAGCGGCAGGCCGAACCAGATCACGAACTGCTCGGCCTCGCGCTGCGCGAAGCTCGCCGAGAGGTACACGAGCACCTCGTGGGCCAGTGGGGCCAGCGTCGTGAGCTGCTTGGCGCCCCGGACGACGACGCCGTCGTCCCGCTCGGCGATGATGCGCAGCGCGAGATCGGGATCGTCCACGGGGCTGGTGGTCCGGTCGATCTGCGGGTCGCCCAAAGCGTGGCCGAGGACCAGGTCATTGGCCGCACAGTGCCGGTAGAAGGCCACCGCGTTGGCGCCGAAGCCGGCCTGGTTGCGCTCCAGATGGTCCCGGAAGTCGAGCAGACCCACCGCCACGTTCGCCATGAACGACGGCGACCGGCCGTGCTGACCCCAGGACTCGCGCATCCACACGGCCGTGCTGCGCCGCCGGGCCCGCAGATCGTCCAGTCTGCGCGGCAGCTGGTAGGACCAGCCGACGCGGGTTCCCGCCTCGGGTTCGTGGACGGTGAGCACGTCGCGCAGATCCGGGTCGTGCTGCAGGTCGAACAGCCGGGCCAGCTCGTCAACGGCGCCCCGGAAGGCTGGATGCGTCGCCACGTTCGCGACCTTCTCCCCGTCGAGCCACACCTCGCGGCCGTCGTTGAGGCTCGCCCGGTACCGCTCCCCGGTCATCAGCCCCTGCGCGGCAGGCGGCGGGGTTCCCAGCAGCGAGTCGGCCGGAGGATCGGCCGTCGCCCCGGCGGGGTGGTCACCGGCGGCGGGTCGGCCGGGATCGTCGATGGCGCCGGGATGACCGCTGTCGGTCACGAGGGTCATGGCCTGATCTCCGCTCTGTGGACAATGTCGGTGGTGCCGGTGGTGCCGGTGGTGCCGGTGGTGCCGGTGGTGCCGGTGGTGCCGGTGGTGCCGGTGGTGCCGGTGGCGCCGGTGGCGCCGGTGGCGGTCCAGACGCAGCCACGGTCGACCTGCCCCGGTCCGGCGACCGACCCGGCCACGACGGCCGGCTGGCCGCCCGGAGCGGGCACGGCCACGCCGGCTGACGGGACCGAGGGGTCGTCATGCAGCAGGCGGAAGGCCGGTTCGTATCCCTTGGCCCGGATGTTCGCCGAGAGGGCAGTGGTGCAGAACGAACAGGGGGAGGCCAGGGTGAGGGGCACGCCCCGGGCGCGGGCCTGCTCGCGGTAGTCCCAGATGCCACAGTGCGAGATGATCAGGGTCGCCCGCATGGGCTCGTCGGTGTCGACCGCGTAACGGGAGGAGTAGAGATCCGCCTGGCGTGCGAGCCGGTGGACGACGTCGGCGGGCCGGCCGGTCGGCTCGGGCTCCACCTTGCCGAAGACCGAGGCATTGGCCCTCGCCCAGTCGACGAGCTCCGCCTCGCCCCAGCGCGACACGATGAACCGTTCGATCAGTGCCTGCGCGCGGAAGAACACCCGCTGCCAGGCCGTCGGATCACGATCGTCGGGCGCCGGGAAGTCGGCGAAGATCTCGGCCTGGGTATGCAGCCAGTCGAGTAGACGCAGATCGGCGTGGTGTTCCAGCAGGAACGTCGTCATCCCCGACTCCGCCTCGAGCAGGCGCTGCTGCCACAGGGCTACGCGGTCGTCTCCGGTCATGTCGAGGGCCGGAGCCGGGGTAGACGACCCGGACGCCGTCGCCCGCGGGGATGCGCCGGGCGGCTCAAGGTGGGCGTGGGGACGGGTGCCGAGGACCGCCATCGGCACCGGCGCGGCCGAGGACATGGACATGGGTACGGCCATCGGCGTGGCAACGGCACGGGGCACGTGTGTGGGAGCCTCCACGGATCTCCTGTCCCTGGCGGCCCCGGCTAGGCGGGCCACCGCGACGACCGTTCCGGAGACCGGACGGTCAGGATGAATCACGACGGAAACGACGCTAAGTGCGCGGATGATGTAGAAATACCGACCTTTGGTGCATTTTCGTGCCACTTTCGGCGTCCGTCGCCTCACACGTTGTCGCCGTATGCATCGGCGCCGCACGGTTCGGCGGCCTCCGGCAACGTCGGCGGCCTCCGGCAACGTCGGCGGCAAAGGTGTGGGCGGAATGCCGGGTGCGGTACTTGCGGTTCCGGCGAGGGCGCAGCGGATACGCTCGGTGCCTTAGCCCTCCATCGACTTACCCGGG